>NZ_JBEGDL010000016.1:0-120250 GCF_040813775.1 Ammoniphilus soli | reverse complement strand
TACGGAACACGATTTTGAGTCGTGCGCGTCTGCCAATTCCGCCACTTCGGCACATTTGTTGTCGCTCTTGGCGACAAGAATTATAATATCACGCATTTTTTACAAAAGCAATGCCCTTTTTTATCTTTTTATATACTCGATCAGAGCACCCTTTAGTTATATGCCCAGCGGGAAAAACTGTGCCAAAAAGATAGTTAGGCATGAAGAATGAATAGCTTAGACGCAAAAATCAAAAAATCGACGCAATTCTTAGTGGAATTGACGCAATAAATCATAAATTGACGCAATCATAGCTAAATAAGACGCAATAACTACAAGGTGAATATATCCTCTTCTAACAAGTTTATAATGACTAGATAATTATTTAATGCTAATTTATTAAAACTCAACTCTACTGAAAAATTACTTTACTTATAGTTCTCAAGTAACGTTTAGATCTCATACCCCATCAAAGATCTTCAAAAATCTTCTACACTCACAATCCCTAATTTACCTCCTTTCCCTATTACTCAACTTGCCTATTTGTATGGTACAATGAATGTTATTGATATTTAAACGTATTTATAATGTATTAAGGTGATTAATTCTGGAGGTGAGTAGTATGAATACTGACTTTATTCGTGTTAAATCTCTGGAAGGTGAATTGAAGCTATCGCAGATGAAGAGTCAATTCGGTTGTTCTATCACAACGAAGGAACTGGTTTTCTTAAAACCGCATCACTCTTACCAGATCCAATTGAGTGACATTATTAGCATGGTTCCTCATCAAGTGGAAAGCCGACCGATGACATTCTATCCACAGGCTTCCAAGGAAGAAAAGGTAGTTGCTTCCTTCGGGAACAATTATTATAAAGTTTCTGTGGATAAGGTTAAGATCTATAACCGCAGCGGTACGTTTGAACGAGGGAAAATGGATTTCATTGTCCCCCTAAGCCAAAAGATACTAGAGCATGTTGCGCAATACAGTAACCTCATGTTGTTTACTTAGGGGTAGAAACCTCATTTTTACAAATATACTTTTTAAATAAAAACTGTTAAAATTAATAGAAATTTATTAATGGTGGAGGGAAACAAACAATGGCTAGACGTATGAGAAGTGACACTATCAAGCGCGGATTTGACCGTGCACCACATAGAAGCTTATTGAGAGCGACTGGAGTTATTCAAGACGAATCCGATTGGGACAAGCCTTTTATCGCTGTTGCCAACTCTTATATCGATATTATTCCAGGACACGTTCACTTGCAGGAATTCGGAAAGCTTGTAAAAGAAGCGATTCGTGAAGCAGGCGGAGTACCTTTCGAGTTCAATACCATTGGTGTAGATGACGGGATTGCCATGGGCCATATCGGCATGCGCTATTCCTTGCCTAGCCGCGAAATCATTGCTGATTCGATCGAAACTGTCGTTTCAGCTCATGCTTTCGATGGACTGATTTGTATCCCGAACTGCGATAAGATCACACCGGCAATGATGATGGCTTCTCTTCGGGTTAATATCCCAACAATCATCGTAACCGGCGGACCGATGAAAGCTGGAAAGACTTCTGATGGACGCTCCATTTCTCTATCTTCCGTATTTGAAGGCGTAGGTGCTTTCCAATCCGGAAAAATTAACCAAGAAAGCTTAGACGAGCTTGAAAAGTATGGCTGTCCGACCTGTGGATCCTGCTCTGGTATGTTTACAGCTAACTCCATGAACTGCCTTGCAGAAGTGCTCGGACTTGCTTTACCAGGCAACGGAACCATCTTAGCTGTTTCCGACGAGCGCAGAGATTTAGTGAAGCGTGCAGCGAAGCAGATTATGAACTTGATTGAGCAGGACATTAAACCTCGCGATATCGTAACTGAAAAAGCGATCGATAATGCTTTCGCTTTAGATATGGCAATGGGCGGGTCCACTAATACTGTTCTTCATACTTTAGCTATTGCAAATGAAGCTGGGATTGACTATTCTCTAGAACGAATCAATCTTGTGGCAGAAAGAGTTCCGCATTTATCTAAAATTGCACCTGCCTCTGACTACCATATGGAAGATGTCCACAACGCTGGTGGAGTCACTGCGATCTTAAACGAACTTAGCAAAAAGGAAGGGGCTATCCATACAGATACCCTAACCGTTACTGGCAAGACGCTTGCTGAAAACATCGCTGGACATGACATTACAAACAAGGAAGTCATTCGTCCTTTAGATAATCCTTATTCTCCTAAAGGCGGATTGTCCATCTTGTTCGGAAACTTGGCTCCTGAAGGCGGCGTAATCAAGACTGGAGCTGTAGAGCCTGGTATTACTCGCCATGAAGGACCTGCTATTGTTTTTGATTCACAAGAGCAAGCCTTAGAAGGAATCGCTACTGGGAAAATTAAAGAAGGACATGTTGTTGTCATTCGTTATGAAGGACCAAAGGGTGGCCCGGGAATGCCGGAAATGCTTGCACCTACCTCTCAAATCATGGGAATGGGACTTGGAACAAAAGTAGCTCTTGTCACAGACGGGCGCTTCTCCGGGGCTTCCCGCGGAATCAGTGTAGGTCACGTTTCTCCTGAAGCTGCTGAGGGCGGACCGATTGCCTTCATTAACGACGGAGACATTGTTGTAATTGACCTAGAAAGCAATAAATTAGAAGTGAAAATCTCTGATGAAGAGATGGCTAAGCGCAAGGCTGCATGGACTGGGTTTGAGCCAAAAGTAAAAACGGGTTACCTCGCTCGCTATTCCAAGCTTGTTACTTCTGCAAGCACTGGCGGAATTATGAAAATTTAATTTGGATTTATTACAGGCCGATTCTCATCGGCCTGTTTTTATGTCATTAAAAAGTAAAAATCCCGCCAAAGTTTGGCGGGATTATTTGTATTTTCTATTGATGCATTAGCAGTGTGATTTTCTTTGTGTAGAGAGGTGCGCAATTCTTATATTGATCATCTGCACCTGTTCATACAACTTCATTCTGGAATTCCAATTCAAATCTGGACTGACCACTGAATCCTTGATCCTGTTTTTCTTTTCCCTTAAGATCCCTATGTCATGTAATGCTTCTATTTCATTCTTAAATGAATCCATAGAAACCTCCCTTTACCAAAAGTCCAAAAGAATCTATCAGTGACTGTGATTCAAGAATACCAAAATAAGGATACTTTGTCCACAGAAAAATGTGAATAAACTGTTATCTAGATGTTAATTAATTATCAACACGCTTGTTCGCTGTGTGGATAAATATCATGTATATTTCTCTTCTTCCTGAGTCATAATAAAAATCCACAGCAAGGGACGAGGGCAATAGCCCACTGGACGTCCGCTGTGGAGAGCTTTCGGTAGAGCAAGCCTGATTTGTCGGAAAAGCTTCATTGAAGCCTTAGCAGGGACGCAGGGGAATCCTGCTCTCTGCCCAAAACAAAAAAGGAGTGATTGAAGAATGGCTCAAAATGATAACAACAACAACCAAAAACTTGTTCCTCAAGCTGCTCAAGCACTGGATCAAATGAAGTACGAAATTGCGTCAGAATTTGGCGTACAGCTTGGCGCAGATACCACTTCTCGTGCAAATGGTTCTGTAGGTGGAGAAATCACAAAGCGCCTTGTGCAATTTGCTGAACAGCAATTGGCTAACAACCGCTAGTCTTAAGGCTTAACCCTCCTTCTAGGAAGCGGAATATTCCGCTTCCTTTTTACATTTCGGAAAGAAAGGATCGTTTCAACCATGGAATTAAAAATTGTATGCTATAACATCCATAGCGGAAAAAATCTTTTCTATAGGCCTACTCTGGATTCCATTATTGAGTTTTTGCGTGAACAGGCACCCGATATCGTTTCTTTGCAAGAAGTTCACAATAACTCGAAGCAAGGTTGGCAATTTAATCAAATTAAAGAAGCTTTAGCTATGAATGGAGATTTCGGGGGGAATGTGAAGATAGGGGACGGAATGTACGGAAACGCGACATTAACGCGATTCCCTCTGATCCAATCGAAAAATATCCCTTTGCCAAGTCAAAAGGAACAAAGAGGTGTCCTCTGCTCCACAATTGATATCAAAGGACGTACGATCGAGGTTTTGAACACCCATCTAGGTCTAGGAAAAAAAGAAAGAGAGTCGCAATTAGAGCACCTTGCGATGCTCCTAGACAAAAGCTCTTTACTTCATATTTTGATGGGGGACTTCAATACGGTCGTTACGATACCATTCCCTGATATGATGGATCTTGGAAAGAAAGCAGGGAAAGAAAGTCTTCCGACCATCTTCCCCTTAAAGAAAAGAATTGACTATATTTATGCGTCTTCATCATTCCATCTTTCCAGCTATGAAGTAATTCCCGTAACCCACTCTGACCATTATCCCATCACTTCCGTGATTGGCTTAAGTAAGTAATTGTAAAATATAATTTTTTAAATCAACGAGCCGCGGATGTTGAAAAGGTCGGTTTTTCCCCTCTGTCCCAGTGACAATCAAAGGGATAGTCGAATCTTTCCAATGCAATGACCCGTGGCTCCCCCCATTCAGATGGGTAGGGGCATACTCCGATTTAAATTCACATCCCGGTTTTGCTGTTACCGCAATCATTGGAATATCCTGAGAATATAAAGCACCATATAATCGAGCTAAAACATCCGGAAAGTCGCCGAAAGAAAGCATCTGCGAATCTGCTGAAGTTTGCAGGTCTAAAATGCCTCTTTCTCCCTTTATGGTCCAAGCAGCTCCATATATATCTTGCAGCTCTCCACCTCGGCGAAAGCAAAGCTCCCCTTCTTTTTGGCCCGAGCACACGGAGACCCAATCCCCATCCTTCCACGCAATGATATCGATCCGTTCCTCCTGCTTTAGGCGATGGATGACCTCTTTGTCTACGCCGCTTTTGAAAGGATAGATATACGTCATTCGCTCATTGTTAGCAATGAGCAGATCATCTTCACTAGCTGGCTTTTCACCGTAGGGGGTAATCCTCAAACCGGCCAATAGATCTTCAAGCGTAATATTATGGATTTTCTCTGAGTTCCCAATAAGCGTTTGACCATGGTCCCCTGTAATGATAAACACATATTTCTCCAGCGCCTGTTCCCAAGAAGAAAACTGATTTAAAACGGATTGCAATTTTTGATCGACTTTTTGTAGAATGGCACAAGCCTTTTTCGGATGAATGTGGACCTGATGATCGTTATCAGGAAGATAAACCATCGTAAAGTCTGGCGTGGTGTCGTGAGAAATTAAATGTTTAAGCAAACGAATGGCAAAATCATCATTAATTCCATAGTGACGAAATACCGACTCATCCCATGCCCAAGGCAGCCTAGGATGTATGGGAGAGCGGACGAGTCTCCCCATTGTAAACAGATCGGGGCCACTGACATCCGGAAAGGTGCGAAAACCCGTTAACAATCTTAACAAAAATGGCAGATTCACTTTATACTTTTTTCGAGAACGATGGGCGATTAGATTAATCGAACCGGACGTCCTTCCCCGGACTTCCAACTCTTCATATATGGTGGAAACGTTTCTGCTGAGATGCTTATCATTCATTCCATGCAAAACGTCGGTGGCGCATTGGCCCAGCCCTAGTTTTCTTACGGGCATGGACCCGTTGCCGTAATTGACCAGACTCCGCTGTTCAAGATCATACCAAACGAGAGCTGGAATCTTATGCTTATCCGGGTATTCCCCACTGACAAGGGAACAGTCGACCGATGCAGTCATGGTAGGAAAAACGCTTGTACATTTATCCCAGTACATGCCTTTTTCCTTAAAGAAAGCTAAGGCTGGGGTCAGGCCACGGTTGATACAATCCTCTAAAACCTCAGGCATCAAGGAATCTATCATTAAGAAGATCACTTTTTTCATTAATAGTCCCTCTCCCCTTTCGGTTTAGTCAAGTAGTGTCTAGTTTGTACAACCGCAGCCTTTTTATTCCATCATCTTTAAAAGGGACAGTTCTTCCTCGGTAAGTTCACGGGATTCCCCTAAGGATAACGCCGGATCTAAAGAAAGATTTCCCATTTTTATCCGCTTCAGGTACTTCACTTTCTTCCCAACTGCAATAAACATTCTTTTTACTTGATGAAATTTCCCTTCATAGATGGTCAATTCAATTCGGGAAAGCTCTCCTGACTCCAAAATGACTAAATCCGCCGGTAGCGTCTCATACCCGTCATCCAGTTTTACTCCCTTTGCAAATGCCTCGATATCTTCTTGGGTCACTATACCTTCAACGTCAGCATAATAGGTTTTTGGGACATGCTTTCGCGGAGACAGCAATTCATGAGCCATCTTGCCGTCATTCGTTAAGATCAATAATCCTTCCGTGTCTTTATCCAGTCTGCCGACAGGAAACACCTCAAAGGGTATGTATTCCATATCCAAAAGATCGATTACCGTACGTTCGATTAGATCCTCTGTAGCAGAGATGACCCCTTGCGGTTTGTTTAGCATTAAATAAACAAACTCTCTGTACCTTACCGGTTCACCGTCGAATTCCACTTCCTGCTCTTCCGGATCCACGTGCTGGCTGCTATCTTTGACCATTTTTCCATCGACAAGGACAAGCCCATCTTTGGCAAATTTCTTGATATCTTTTCTTGTTCCAAATCCCATATTGGATAGCAGCTTATCTAGTCTCATTTTTGCCATCGTCGTTCTCCTCTGCTTTTTCCATTATTTTTTCCGACATCAGTTAAAAATAAAAGGGCAATCCTAAAGGATCACCCTCTCAACTGTAGCTTATTCTTCTTCAGGATACCAGTTATCAAGTACCTTCGCTTCTAAAACCTTCCCTTTAACGAACCCGACTTGGCTCTCGGTGAAGTTAGTCGTCCAATCCAGTCCCAGCTCTTCTGCGATTCCGGCAATGGTCAAAAGTTCCTGCCAAGCCACATATCGCTTATACCAGAAGAATTGAGGATGTTCACCCATGTACGGATAGAGGTCGTCAAACTCTGTGTGTTTACAGTCAACGGCACGCTCGAATGTAATCTTTGCTCTTTGCAACTTATCTTGAAAGAATTTCGTAATATCTTGATCCATTTGGATGGACATACTAATTCCCCTCCTAGCGCTTTCTTTTTATTATATAATTTTTGACGAGTAAAATCGAATGTTTTAGAAAATTTATAACCGATAAATTTCTGGTAACCTGCCCCGATTAATTATTTTTTTCTTTTTCTTTCCCTTTCTCTTGCTTCTCTGGCTCACCTTGCGCAGGAGGTTCTAATAAATTGAGCTCAGGATTCACTGGCTCTGTTTCCGGCTGTGGAGGTTTGGTTACATCGGGCTGTTTCGCATTCGGATCTTCCATGTCAGGTTCCTCCCCTTCAGGCGGAATCTCCTCCATTCCTTCCCCCTCCTCATCTACAGGCGGCGCAAGCTCTGGATCAAGGAGCGGTGCTGGAATAATCTGAACGATATTAGACTCGCTGCCTTCCCGCTTATTTTGCGAATCATAAGGAACAACCAAATAGTTTACGGGTTCCGTTGACTGAATCCCCGTATCCATCCACTCATTGTATTCTGTTTCCCCAATCAATTCTTTATTTGCCGGATCACCGATATAGCGATAAATCCGATAAAGAACACGGTCATCAGGGATGGCTGACCAAACGAGATGAATCGAGTCCATCAAGTTCTCCACCTGCAGGTCTGTAATAGGCTGCAAATTGACCGGCGGAACTAAATCCTTGACTCCCTTTGGCTTTGTGAATGACTGGATTTCCCGGCCCTCTAATGCTTCTGTCATGACTGTACTAAAGAACTTCGCCGTAACTTCACTTCCCTTAGTCAAATAGTTGGCCTCGGCATTAGATTTATCGTAACCCATCCAAACCGCGCCGACATATTCAGGGGTATACCCCACAAACCAGGCATCCCGGTTCCCGCCTCTCGTTCCTTCCATCTGGGTTGTACCTGTTTTGCCCGCGACAGGTCGATTCATTCGCGCGGCCTTTCCTGTACCCTCTTTTACCACTGCTTGCAGCATTTTCGTCATATAGTACGAAGTCTGTTCCGTGACTACGGTCGATGTGGCAACTTCATTCTCCAAAATGGCACCATCGCGATCCTGAATTTTAACAATAGCATGCGGCTCAACCAACACCCCATGATTAGCAAAGGCACTATAGGCCGCTGCCATCTCCAAAGGCGACACGCCGTATGTGAGGCCGCCCAGAGCTATCCCTAGCTGGCGATCCTTTTCCTTATCATAGGGAATGCCAAACCGGTCCAGGTAACGAAAGCTTGTATCAATTCCCATCTCATTCAAAAGCCAAACGGCGGGTACATTTTTCGATCTTTTTAAAGCATCGTACATGGATACCCGACCCAAGTAACCATCTCCGTTCCAGTTACTCGGACTGTAGCCCCCCTGGAAGGTCATTTTTTCATCTCTCAGCATATCATAAGGATTCCAATCCTGTTCTAATGCAGGAGCATAAACCGCAAGCGGCTTAAAGGTAGATCCTGGGCTTCGTTTGGTTAAGGCACGGTTTAACCCTTTTGAGACATAGTCCCGGCCGCCCATCATCGCCGCGACTCCACCGGTGTAAGGATCCATGATGACCATTCCCGCTTGAACTAAATCTTCCGATTTTGACTTCGGAAACAGCTCGGGATTGTCAAAAGCACGGATCATTGCGTTTTGTGCCTGGGAGTCCATTTCCGTATAGATTTGGTATCCTCCGCGATATAATTGGTTTTCCGTGATGCCGAACTTTTCCTGTGCCTCTTGCAGCACGTAATCGACATAAGCGCGGACCGCCTTATCCCCTTTGCTGGCGCCAACAAGCTTCAATTCCTCTTTTTCAGCGGCTTCTCGTTGCTCTTTCGTAATGGCCCCATTTTTCTCCATCAGGGCGAGAACAACCTTGCGTCGCTCAAGCGATTTTTCGTAATTTTTGAGCGGAGAATAGCTATTCGGTGCTTTTGGCAAGGCTGCTAAGGTTGCCACTTCCGCCAGCGTCAGCTCGTTGAGATCATCCTTCCCAAAATAATATCGAGAAGCAGCTTTGATCCCATACACCGCGTCACCGAAGAAAATTTCATTCAAATAAAATTCAAGAATCTGTTCTTTGGAATAGTTTTGTTCCAAATTTAACGCAATAAGGGCCTCTTTGGTCTTTCTCCAAAGAGATTTTTCATGAGTCAAATAGACATTCTTTGCCAGCTGCTGAGTAATGGTACTTGCCCCTTCCACCTTGCTTCCTGCTAGGATATCCTTATAAAGGGCTCGCCCAATGGCAATAACATCTACCCCACGGTGCGTAAAGAAACGTTCATCCTCGACGTTTACAAACGCACTGACGATAATGGGGGGGATTTCCTGGTACTCAACGTATTCCCGGTCTTCTACGTATAACCGATATACCTCTTGTTCATTTCTATCGTATAAGACGGTTGTTTCAATTTGTTCCTTTACTTTTCCTTGATCCACTAACGCGTTGCCTACAGACAGCATCGCTGCACATCCCCCGACAACAAGGAGCACTAGAGCTCCTGCAAGGATGCCAAACCATCTCCAAAGGTTCCGCTTTTTCTTTTTTCTTGTCATTTCTCTCCCTCCTTTAGTTTTTTACTCTATGAAGACCGTAAAAGTTTCATTTCATCCAGTAAAAAATCTTTCGCAACAACATTGACTTTTTAGGGGGGAATAAGTTATAATTTAAAATTTCCTTATTTTTACATATCAAACGAGAAAGAAGGTACAACCGTGTACCTTCTACGCATAGGGATTTTGATTCAATTCTGACTTTCTCTTGCGGACGGCCAAGAGAGCTGATCGGAAAATATCTGGATCTCCCAGAAGACCCGCTTCATGAAGCTCCTTTAGTTCATCTTCCATCAGCAGGCAATCTCCCATAGCGTTACCCGTATAAATCACAATCCCAAATGCCCTCAGCAATTCTTTCACCTCAATAAAGGACATGGGTCTCATCTGGCTTATCCTTCTTTCGTATATTCTACAACGACTTTCGTGCCAAGCCCGCCTCTTGCATTCCAATCCGCATCAATTTTCATATACAGCGGATCGCAGCATTGAACCAAATCATTTAGAATTCGGTTTGTAGCATGCTCCTGGTAGATCCCCACGTTGCGGTAGGAAGTAAGATAGTACTTAAGAGATTTCATTTCAATCAGCTTCTCATTCGGGACGTAGGTCACTTTGATATCCGCAAAATCAGGCAGTCCGGACCAAGGACAAACGGAAGTAAACTCATTCGTCGGAATCATGACTTCCGTTTTCTTTCCAACGTACTCATAAGGAATGGTTTCTAAAATATCTACTAAAATAACAGATTCATCTTGGATATCGAAACGAATACCTTTATATTTATCATGATTGTGTTCAACTTGCGCCATGGATAATAGCCCCCTCAAATAAAATAAAACCGTCCTATACAACCAGCCTGCACAAACAGGCAGACTTAAAGTGGGACGGTTGAAATATTCCGATATACGGTGGATGTTTTTTCCGTTGGTTTCCCCACTAAACAACGATTCTATTTTCCCTTTGCTATTATGAGGGATTCCTTAAAGAATTGCAACCAGAATAATTTGGGGGCTACCCTTGCAAATATTCGATGAGCTGGGGGTGAAGAAATGGATTGCTTGCTACGACCGTACTGACTTCCGTTAAAGGGATCTCGGAGCCATCCAATGTCGTGGTGTTCCCTCCCGCTTCCTCAACGATGACTTTCCCTCCGGCAAAATCCCATGGATTGAGAAAAAGGCTAACATAAGCATCCACCCTGCCTGCCGCAACGTAAGCCATTTCGAGAGCTGCACAGCCGTAAACGCGAATCCCCCTTGATTTCTTGGGCAGATCGTACAGCACGTTCACTAGGCCTAACTCCTCAGCGCGCTGATTCCAGAAAAGGCTGCTGCAGATCAGCGCTTCCTGAAGATTGACAGGCTTGTCTAGCTTTAGCGGACTGCCGTTCAAGTAGGCACCTTCCCCTTTCAAGGCCCAAAACAGCTCATCTCGCGAAGGATCATAAATCACCCCTAACATACCGATACCTTTGTGAACCACGGCGACAGATACGACATAGTTTATTTTCTGATGGACAAAATTCATTGTGCCATCAATCGGATCAATGACCCATAACGTATCGAACTCCTTGGGATCCCTCTCAAAAGTCCCCTCCTCTCCAATAATCCCATGCTCAGGATATTGGTTGAGGATCTTCTGGATGATAAATTCTTCTACCTCCTTATCGACCTGGGTCACCAAGTCCGACGGTGAAGACTTAAATGTATACTCGAGAGGATTTTCTGCACGCTTTAAGCTTATTTTACCCGCTTCAATGGCCCATTCCTTGGCTTTTGACAACATGTCTTTAAAATCCAGCATTATTCCGACACACCTTTATCCATAAGATAGTCTCTCCTATTGTATTGTATTCCCTTGTCTTACCAAAAAAACCTCCTGCGGATCCAAAATTAGTGGGTTTGCTTTTAACTTTCAGCAGCAAGAGTCGGCAGGATTTAAGGCGTAACCCTCGAATAACAGATTTAAATCAATCAATAGAAATGAGGGAATGGAACGATGAGCTTTGAGTGGCACGCGGAAAGTGCATCCCAATGGAACAAGATGTCGGAAACTTGGGAGCAAAACAGTAAAGAAATGTGGGAAAAAGGCAGTCGAAAAACCGTGATTCCGTTGTTTGCAAAGCACCTTTCACCAGCCATGGGTTCCATTCTTGATGCCGGTTGCGGGGACGGATATGGAACGGGCAAGCTTGCCCATCTAGGCTTTAATAGTGTTGGCATAGATATATCGGAGGAGATGATAGAAAAAGCGCGCTCCCGCCAAGAAAACCAACTACCCATGCGTTTTGAACAAGCAGATATTGTTCGTCTTCCCTTCCCAGCTGAATCCTTTGCTGGGATCATGTCCATTAACTGCTTGGAGTGGACGGAATCGCCTCTTGTAGGCCTTAGTGAATTAAAACGCGTTCTCCAGCCTGGTGGAATCCTCTGCTTAGGCGTCCTCGGACCCACAGCTGCGCCAAGACAGCATAGCTATAAACGCCTATATGGTGAAGAGGTGATCTGCAATACCATGATGCCTTGGGAATGCGCCCGTTTAGTCCAGGAAAATGGATTTGAGATTATAGAACAAGAGGGGGTATATAAGAAGGGGGTACGGGAGGAAATGGTGGCCTCTTTATCGCTTGAATTAAAGCAAGCTCTTACTTTTTTATGGCTTTTTATCTTGCGAAAAAAATAAAGAGATGCTCAAGAGGTCGGTTTTATTACAGTAATGTCCACTTCTGCCAGTTGGAAGAAAGAATGTAAAGTCCATTTCCCATTCCATGATGAATAATTGGAGAGAAAACTCCACTTATTTCTTCTTAATCCCATGATTTCGATCGTCTCACCGTGCTAGTAGTGGTCGTTTCTCCACCTATTTACAAGTTAAGGAAATGATCTGGACATTTAATTGGAGATTTTCCACCTACTTCAGACCTATTCAGCTTTCTCTCGCAAATCAACGAATTTCTTATCAACATAGAATGATGTTGCAAAAAAGACTGCCCCTAAGTCGGTTCTACCGCCTTTAGGGACAGCCCCTTATCTTCGGGTTCATGAGATAACGGGAGAATTTCCGCTTATTTACCTTTTTCTATTGAAAAAGGACAAAATAGGCGGACTTTTTCCTGTTAAGAGTGGCAAAGTAAGGTTTTTTGGCCTATTTCTAGGCGATAACCGGATTTTCTCCTGTTATTCCATCCCTCCCCGCCTACTTCAGCGCATTCCTTATGCTAGTCAAAGCACGCTGAATCATTTCCGCTGTAATCTCGCGGTGTGTGACGAAACGGATCATTCCATCATCAAATGGAGAGGCCAGTACCTCAGCCTGTTTTAACCGGTCGAGGAACTCGTCATTAGTTAGTCCAGTTCCTTTGATATCACATAGAATAATATTGGTCTCCACGCCTTGAACATCCACTTCCAAACCGCTGATGGATGCCAGCCCTTCAGCCAGCCTGCGGGCATGGGCATGATCTTCCGCCAGTCGGCCAACCATTTGTTCAAGTGCGATAATTCCTGGAGCCGCAATGACCCCCACTTGGCGCAAGCCACCGCCTAGACGCTTTCTCCACTTCCTTGCTTCCCGGATAAACTCGCGGCTCCCTGCTAAAACAGAGCCGATCGGTGCTGACAACCCTTTGGATAGGCAGACTTGAACGGTATTCACATACTGCGTAAAAGCTATAACGGGTTGACCTATGGCAACAGCCGCATTAAATAGGCGGGCTCCATCCAAATGAACGGGGACTTGCTTTTCGCGAGCCATATCATAAATGGCCTTCATGTTTTCTAATGGAACGATTTTTCCCCCGGATTTGTTGTGGGTATTCTCCAAGCAAATTAAACCACTGTAAGGATAATGAATATCTTCGCCGCGAATGGCCCGTTTGACATCTCTCGGGTCCATCGCCCCTCTGCTTCCGGCTATTGGCCGAGTCTGCACACCAGCTAATGCCGAAGAGGCTCCTGCTTCGTAAAGGAAGATATGGGATTCAGCCTCCAGGATCACTTCGTCCCCTGGCCGGCAATGGGTAAGAATAGCCACTTGATTGCCTTGGGTACCGCTCGTCACGAACAAGGCTGCTTCCTTCCCTAAGATTTCAGCTGCCAGTGCTTCCAGCTTGTTGACGGTCGGGTCCTCGCCATACACATCATCCCCGACCACAGCCTCGGCCATGGCCCGCCTCATTTCTTCGGTTGGGTTCGTTACGGTATCACTGCGAAAATCCATGCTGGCTCCTTTAAAAATTGATTTTTTTGTAAAGATCATGATGCATCGGATGCTGCTCGATAATCATCAAAAGGTTGTCCATCCAGGCTTTAATTCCCAAGATATGCTCCAGGTCATCCCGACTGAAGGACAGCTCGTGAATGTAAGGCTCCAGCTCCCGAACCATACGCTCCATTTTGTCATCGAATTGATTCCATTTCATCATTTGCCTGACTTCTGCATCACGGTTCATGACATCATGAATAATTTGATATATATTGAGCACTCGTTTTATCATTTCGTAGGCCTGACGGCGGTTTTCCAAGTAATTGACTTTGGATTGTGCTTTCAGATCTTTTCTCACAAAAGAAAAATAAGAGAAAAAATGGACCAGTGTCAATAACAGGACGCCCCAAGTTAATCCGAGCCCTCCATAGTAATAATAGGGAGCCATCGACTTCTCGGTAGCAAGCCAAAGGATGAAATGGTATAAGAGAGAAAGGACCCAGAGGATGACAATATTCAGGTTCACTCTTGCAACCGTTTCTTCCGTTTGGACAAACTTTTTAGTGGAAATAAAGATAAAAGCTAATAGGTATAAATCCAAAAACAATATGCTGCAAAAAAATAAACTGATTTGTAGCGTTTGCCGAAACTCTAGCGCTTCCGGAATTCGGACATATGCCCACAGGCAATAGAGAACGGCTAGAAATAATAGGCTTATACCAAGCCATATCCCAACTCTCGGAGTTTGGCCTTGGCTCACTTTGTGTCTCTCTACCCGAGACATCAGTTCCACGTTTGTCACCTCACTTTCTCTTCCAATGGCATACTATACTAATTCTCCTTTTTTCGTCCATATCCTTTCGGTATGCCCTTGACACAACAGATAAGCTCATTTTAACAGCTGTGCCAAGAGTATACCAATTTTAATTTTGAGCTTCTACTGAATAACTTTCAAGGGTAAAATAATGGCATTAGTTTTGTATGAGGTGAATGAATGAAAAAGATACCCGCTGAATTTGAACAAACGATGAGAAATCTCCTGGAAGGCGAATTCGACTCCTTTATGGCGTCATACCAAGAATCTTCGCAGCAAGGCTTGCGCGTGAATACGCTAAAAGTCGATCCAGAACTTTTTCTGCACGGTTCCGGATTTTCCCTTGAGCCTGTGCCTTGGTGCCCGTCCGGCTTTTATTACTCGGAAAAAGACCGCCCAGGAAAACATCCCTACCATGCTGCAGGGGTTTATTATATTCAGGAGCCTAGTGCCATGTCTGTGGTTGAATTTCTACAGCCTAAGCCTGGTGAAAAAATATTGGATCTATGCGCAGCTCCAGGAGGCAAATCCACACACATTGCTGCTTATTTGCAAGGACAAGGGCTCCTTGTCACCAACGAAATCCATGCTACCCGCGCTAAGGCGTTATCTGAGAACATCGAACGGTGCGGAGTTCGCAACGCCCTTGTGACCAACGAAACCCCTGAGCGCCTAGCTTCCCGTTTTCCAGCTTTTTTCGATCGCATCCTTGTCGATGCCCCTTGTTCAGGGGAAGGGATGTTCCGTAAGCTCGATGAAGCTTGTGAAGATTGGTCGCCTGACAAAATTGCTCACTGCTCCGCTATGCAATCGGACATTCTCGATGCGGCCGCGATCATGCTTAAGCCTGGGGGCGTCATCGTGTATTCCACTTGCACCTTTTCTCCGGAAGAAAACGAAAAAAAGATCGCTTCCTTTCTGTATAATCACCCTTCATTCGAGCTGGAAGCCTTGCCGCCCCTTCATGGCATGGCCTCAGGCCGGGCCGAATGGGCTGGCGGACGGGAAGAAGTGAGAAAAACGGTGAGGCTATGGCCCCATCTGCTTAAAGGCGAGGGGCATTTCGCCGCCCGATTGCGCAAAACGGAGGGCAACGAAGACAGTTTAGAGAAAGTTCGGCCTGCAAAGGTGGAGAAACAGGCGTTAGGGTTATTTTACGAGTTTTGTAAAGAGTATTTAATAAATGAATGGACTGGAGAGGGAAGTTTTCTTCTGTTTGGGGATCAGCTTTATTTTCATCCTTTGGAGATCCCTTCCATCGAAAAGCTTAAAGTACTCCGTCCGGGTTGGCATTTAGGAACAGTGAAAAAGGGAAGATTTGAACCAAGCCATGCCCTAGCGCTCGGCTTAGAAAAAGAACAAGCCCTGTACAGCCAAACCTTTCAGCCTACAGATGAAAGACTTCTTCGCTATCTCAGGGGAGAATCCTTAATGGTAGACACCGAACAAAAAGGATGGGCCTTAGTGTGTGTAGAGAAATTTCCTGTAGGTTGGGGGAAAATCTCCAATGGACAGTTAAAGAATCATTATCCCAAAGGTCTTCGATGGGTTTAGGTATAAAATAAAGAGGCAGTCAAGCTGCCTCTTTTATCTGCCTTTCACTTCTTTGGCTTCTTTTCTCTTCTTCTTTCGAATCTGTTCGTTAATGGACTGCTGGATTCGCTTCCGCTTTTCCTGATTTTCCTGCCGTTGCTTCTCCAAGACCGCTTTTTTCTTATAACCTGGCTTAACCTTCTTCTTATCCGCTGCAGCCTTGGGCTGGGCTTCGGTTCTCTGTGGGCGGTTCTCCCGGGAATCTTTTGCTTTCGCTTGATCCGCCACCTTGTTATCCGTTCTTCTCGGATTCCTTCTTTCCTTTCCAGGCACCGGGGCATTGCCCTTCGTACCGGTCAGAAGACGCTCTTCAATCTTTTGTTTAATGGCGGCTTCAATTTTTTTCATGATCTGCTTCTGGCGCGGCGATACAAACGTAATGGCCGTTCCTTCTTGACCGGCTCTTCCGGTTCTCCCTACGCGGTGAATATAGCTTTCCGGATCAGAAGGCAGATCAAAGTTAAAGACATGGGTTACGCCTTCCACGTCAACCCCCCGGGCAGCAATGTCTGTACAGACTAAAAACTGGAACTTAACCTTACGGAAATTATCCATCAGCTGTTCTCGCTTATTCTGGGAAAGCCCGCCATGCAAAGCCTGCGCTTCATAGCCTGCCTGCTGAAGCTGTTCAGTGATGAACTCGACGCGGTCTTGGGTATTCACAAAGATAACGGCTAAGTAGGGATTCAATTCACCTAGTAACGTTTGAAGAGCTTCGACTTTCTCGCTTTGATTGACCACATAGTAATATTGTTTGGTCTTTTCAGCCGTAGCTTGCTTCATCTCTACCTTGATATGGGGCGGCTGGAACATGAACCGATGAGCAAGCAATCTCACTCGATCCGGCATGGTAGCTGAAAATAAAAGCGTCTGCTTTTTCTCAGGGGTTTGCCGGATAATCGTCTCTACGTCTTCCTGGAAGCCCATCTCCAGCATTTTGTCCGCTTCATCGAGGACCAGCATCTTGATCCGGCCAAAGTGCAGGGTATCCCGACGAAGATGGTCAAGAATTCTGCCCGGCGTTCCGACGACAATGTGAACTCGGTCCTGCAATTTATTAATCTGCGCTTGAATGTCGCGGCCGCCATGCAAGCATAGAACGTTAAGATCCATATGCTTAGCCAGATCCTGCACATCTTCCGCGATTTGAATCGCCAGCTCACGGGTTGGGGTCAGAATGAGCCCCTGTATATCCTGACTGTTTAATTGAATTTTTTGCAGCATCGGGATCACGAATGCGGCTGTTTTTCCCGTCCCCGTCTGCGCTTGCCCGATCAGATCCTTCCCTTCCAAAGCTAGGGGAATGGCTCTTTCCTGGATCGGGGTTGGCTCTGTAAAATAAAGATCCGTTATTCCCTCCAGGATCTCTTGCTTTAATCCGAACTTTGCAAATCCTTTCATGGATTAGCTCCTTTCAATTGGTATGCCCACCTTATTGTACCGTAATTTTCCTGCAAGGCAAGGATTACCTCTTCACTCTTATTATCCTTGCCCTTTTTCTATTTGGGAAAACATAAAAAAGCTTCATTGAAGCATTTCAGGGCAGCCAGACCACCTTTAGAGGAAGCTTTTCCTAGCTTTACACCAACCCTGCGGGTTAAATTTAATAAAATAATTTTATAAATTTGAGGGTTTACCCTTGATGTAAAGCTAGGGAAATTTATGCGGAATAAGGATGATAGTTCGGGAAGTTTATACATTCTTATTCCGTCAAAAAGCCGCTGCCCTAACGGCAACGGCTTTTTATCTAATGATTCACAATTCCTACTCGCTCTTCTTCTTTTGCAATAATCTCCGGTTTATCCTTATCCTGCAGGAAGAAGCGAATACTATCAAGCAGGGCTTGCCAGCTGGCCTCAATGACGTTGCCTGAAACCCCGACCGTGTTCCATTGTTCCTTACCGTCAGAGGACTCGATCAATACGCGAACCTTGGCCGCTGTAGCGCCCCCTTCATCCAACACCCGAACCTTATAATCCGACAAATGCATTTCATTGATAACAGGATAGTAGGCTTCCAATGCTTTTCGAAGGGCATTATCCAGCGCATTCACCGGACCATTTCCTTCTCCTGCTGTGTGGACCAATTCATCCATTACCCGAATCTTAACCGTAGCTTCGGTATGAATGGCCGAATCCGCTGATTTCTCAACGAGAATCTTGAAAGACTCTAGCGCAAACGGCTCCCACAGCTCGCCCAATCCTTCTTTCAGCAATAACTCAAAGGAAGCATCCGCACCTTCATACTGATAGCCTGCGTGCTCCATTTCCTTGATTTTTTGAATGATGGACTTGGTCTTCGGATCAGACTTGCTAAGATCCACATTCAGTTCTTGGGCTTTAAAGAGAAGGTTGCTTTGTCCGGCTAATTCCGAAACCAGAACTCTGCGGTGATTTCCCACCTGTTCAGGCTGAAGATGCTCATACGTTTCCGGAGATTTCAAGATCGCACTGACATGCATACCCCCTTTATGGGCAAAAGCGCTCACTCCGGTAAATGGCTGCGTATTCGGCGGAATGACGTTAGCCACTTCATGGACAAAGCGAGAAAGGTTAGTCAGTTGCTTTAACTGCTCTTCTTTTACACAGGTGTAGCCTAACTTGAGCTGCAAGTTCGGAATGATGGAGATCAGGTTCGCATTACCGCATCGTTCTCCATACCCGTTTATGGTTCCTTGCACTTGTCGGGCTCCCGCTCTCACGGCAGCCAGGGAGTTGGCCACAGCACATTCAGAATCGTTATGACAGTGTACGCCAATCGGAATCGTGATAGCTTGCTTCACGGCAAGTACTACTTCTTCCAGCTCATGCGGCAATGTACCGCCGTTTGTGTCGCATAGCACAAGCCAGTCCGCACCTGCAGACTCTGCGCTTTTCAATGCTTCTAAAGCATAGGTTGGATTATTCTTATATCCATCAAAAAAATGCTCAGCATCAAAGATCACTTCAAGACCTCGCGACTTTAAAAACTGAACGGAATCAAAAATCATTGATAAATTTTCTTCTAAAGTGGTCTGCAATGCGTGGGTGACATGAAAATCCCAGGTCTTCCCAAAGATCGTAGCGACCGAAACGCCACTTTCAATCAGCTTGTTCAAATTCTCATCCTGATCGGCCGTTACGCCTTGGCGTCTGGTGCTTCCAAAAGCAGTGATTTTCGCGTGGGATAAGTTCAGCTGCTTGGCCCTTTCAAAGAACTCCATGTCCTTTGGGTTGCTGCCAGGCCAGCCGCCCTCGATATAATGCACACCAAACTGATCCAGCCGGAGCGCAATCTTTAGCTTATCATCCACGGATAGGCTGATGCCTTCTCCCTGTGTCCCATCTCGTAAGGTTGTATCATAGAGTAATACTTGATCCAACGTATCGTTCCCTCCTGACTAAAAACAACTCTATAATTATCAAATAACTCTTATATTTTGCATTTCAGTATAGCATAGGCGACTGGAACTGAAAACCTGATTTTTTTTCATGTTTCAAGGAAGGATATAGTATAATGTACGACAGTTAACCGAGAAAGAATATGAATATAGAGGAGAGTAACGCATGTTCACGCTTGAAACTTCTGTGCTGGTCAAGCTTGGTGCCTCCATCGTGTTTGGCCTGATCATTGGTTTGGAAAGAGAGCTCAGGAAAAAGCCATTGGGGTTGAAAACATCCCTTGTCATCTGCGTAAGCAGTTGTCTGCTAACCATCGTCTCCATTGAATCCGCCCATCGATATGCACAGGCTTACGTTACACCCATGGATCCTCTCCGCTTGGCTGCGCAAATTGTATCTGGGATTGGCTTTCTGGGCGCTGGGGTAATCCTGAGAAAGCAAAACGATATTATCGTCGGTCTCACCACCGCGGCCATGATTTGGGCTGCCTCCGGGTTAGGCATTGCGACAGGAGCCGGGTTTTATGTAGAGGCCTTCGTCGGCGTTTGCCTGATTATCCTCTGCGTTGAACTTTTTCCGATGCTTATCAAGCGGCTTGGACCCGCAACCCTCAGTGAAAAAGAAATCAGGCTCGAATTGATCGTAAAAAAAGAAGATAATCGAGTCATTCAAATTTTGGATGAAATCAAATCAAAAGATATCAAAATCAAGCATGTAAGAATTAATGATATCCGGCCTGATTCGGGCAAGGAAGGAACGCATCAGGTGCAGCTCGTCATCATGGTTCATGAAAATCGGTTTACGGCGGATATCTATCATGAGATGAAACAGATTAATTTTATCCTTAGCGTACAGATCGAGAATTTATCACCTGCAAAAAAATAACAGGGTGTCGAACCGCTGGTCCGGCACCCTTCCTTCCTAAATTTCTATAGACGGTTCTTTTCCTCGCTCAAAATGAAATCCATCGACGACTTGACCCTTGTAGTTCATTCGAATATTTACCCACTCCATCGGATCTGTCAAAGCTTCTTCAAAAACGCTTTTCATGATATGATGAGCCGTATCCTCGGTTGGCTTAATGGCCAATTCCACATTTACATCGACGCCATCCTCCGAGTAAATGAACGTCGCTTCCCCCAGCGGACGATCCTTTGGGTCGACAAGGTCAAAGATTACCTCTGCCCGTTCCCTTTCTTCGTAATCGTCCTCTTCTTCTTGACGCTCCAGCATTTGAACAATGCTGTCAGACTCTACTTCTTCCGAATCGTCCAATTGATCATCATCTTCGGTTTCAATTTCCACTTCCTCATACTCTTCCCCGTTAACAAAAAAAGTAAAATTATACTGATCGATTAGATCATGGTCATAGTCCTTAAGAAGAATGGCTTCAACGTCTTCCATTTCCTGTTCCGTCGGCTCACTGGTGAAGTGGATGTCCCCTACAATCCGTGTTCCTTTAATATCAACCACGGCCTCCGCTACAAGATCGCCCTCATCATCGTAGACTTGATATTCAATTCCTTGTTTTCCCTGGCCAACAATCCAGCGCTCATAACCCTTGATTTCCTCGACCAGGTCGTCCGCATCCTCATCTTCGTCCATCCCGTCAAGATAGTCTTCCAGCAAGGAATACTCACCATAGAGGATATTAATGTTGTGGTCGGTTACATTCAGCGCATAGGACAAGCTTGTAATATAGGACTGTACCTCTTGTATGATACTGTATGCCTCATTTTTTTCCACGTACTCTTCATCCAAGTGAATGGTTCCCGTCAGTAAATCATTTTCACGGTAAATCAAATATACATCACCTATCCATTCTCCCTCACGGTGAATGGATAGAGCTTCCCCTCCCGTCGTGCGGAGCTCAGGGTATAGTTCAATTCTAGCCATGGTTTCCACTCCTTCCAGCATGTTCTCCATCTATTTTGGGATAAATAAGAGGAGGATATACCGCGGAGGTGATATGCAATGGAAAATATGAGTTTTACGGTTCATGATATCGCAAGAGACGTAGGGGTCAGCCTTTCAGGGCCCGGCCAGCATCCCTGCGGCGCTGACTTGTACTTAAAAGCGATCCTGGCCTTGATTGAGCAAGCGGATTTAAGTGCGATGGCCGAAGATGGTTACCGTGATTTTAGCTTTCAGTTCCAGGTCGCGATTCTCAAGCAACTGGTCAATCGAACCTTTATGGATACCCTTGAAAAAATACCGGATGACTTGGACTATGCCGAAGCCCTCATCCACGATATCCAGCACTTCCGTGAAGAAGGACTTCTCTAATCGAGGGAATGGAAAGATAGGCTTTTCACTCTTCAACATAAATAAAGGTGCCTCATAAGTGGTAGACACTTATGGGGCACCCTCTACTTTCATCAGCTGACCTTCTCTGCCGTTTGCCTTTTCCTTAAGCCAACGAGCTGCACTTTCACCCAAAGGGCGTTGAGCAGAATGAGAAACGCCGCACATAGGAAAACTCCTCGCAGTTCAATCCACCCTGAGAGCAATCCTGCCGTCAGCGGACCAAGCAAATTTCCCAGAAAAACACACATATTGCTATAACCGTAGGTACGGCTTTCCATATTTTTTGGAGCATAATGCCGAATGAGCGCATTGACACTAGGCAGCATGCCTCCCACAAACATACCCAGCAGGAAGCGACAGAGGAACAGCTGCCATAAGCTCAGCACGAACGCATGCGGAATAAGAAATAAACCTGCTCCGAGCAAGGAATAAAATAAAACATATTGGGACCCCACTCGATCTCCCCACTTTCCCAACACAGGAGAGAAAATCATCGTAGCAAAACCGGTAATCGAGACGGCTAAACCCGCCATAAGCGAAAGCATCTCTTCCCTTCCCCATAACTCCTGAACAAAGCTTGTGATAAAAGGGGTCGTTCCGAGCATAGCCATTTGAATTAAAAATCCGGATACGAACAAAGTCGGCAGTGGCTTTTGCCGGAAAATTTTCTTGAAGTCCTCCACATACCCTGTTTCTTGTACATTTTTTTTGTCTGGTTTGTTAATTTCGGTGACGAAACAGACAACTAAAATAGCAGCTAGGAACAGCAAGGCTCCTGTTACGAAAAATATGTTCCGAAATCCAATCCAATCGGCCATCACGCCTCCGAGAAAAGGTCCGCAGACGGATCCTCCTACAGTAGCGGCTTGCAGGATGCCTAAAGCATATCCAGACCGTTCCTTAGGCGTATTTGTGGATACTAGCGCAATGGAAGCAGGGATAAAACCGGAAATCGTTCCATTTAAAAAGCGTAGCACGAGCAGATGGATGGGAGAGGTTGCCAATCCCATGCTGGCCACGACTAAAGCCATCCCAAATCCACTGCGAATCAGCATAATCTTTCGGCCATGCCGGTCGGCCAATTTTCCCCATAATGGCGAAAACAAAAACGCCGATAAGAAGTTGGCACCAAAAATAACACCCGTCCAAAGGTGCAGTGCCTTCTCATCGACGATTCCCATGTCCTGCTGCAAATACAATGGCAAAAAAGGAATGACTAGACTCATCGCAGCCATGACAAAAAATTGAGCAATGCATAATATGTATAAATTACGTCTCCATAATTCCACTGTCAATCAGCTCCATCCCTGCTTCCATTATACTCCCGATCTGAAGTATTGAAAAGTCACAGGGATGGTTCATCCTTTTTCTTTACCCTCCGCTAACGGGAGGAATAAAGGCAATCTCATCCGATTCCTTGATGGAATCAGAGCTATTCGCGTACTCCTGATTGACTGCCGCCATACTTTTTTCCAGCAGTTCTTTCATAGCCGGATATTTAGCAGAAAGCTGTTCTTTAACGGCCTGTACTGTCAATGGCTTTTGGATTCCTTCTAAGGTGATGGAAGACGAACCCGCCGTCTCTGCCAACCCGGCAAATAACAATACTCGAATCATTATACTTCCTCCTTGAGGTCAGGCTTCCCTGCAGGATAAGCAACCTTTTCCTTCTGGTCTCCAATCCAGCTCTGGCCGTCTTCCCAATTTTCCTTCTTCCAGATCGGCACGATTTCCTTGATGCGCTCAATCGCGTAGCGACAAGCTTCAAAAGAAGCGTCCCGGTGCGGAGTAGAAACGGCAATTGCTACAGCCACTTCCGAGATATCCAGATGCCCAATCCGATGGACAATCGCTACTTTGGCTTCCGGATGCTTCTCCCTGATTTCATCGCCAATCTGCTTTAGCTTCTTTTCTGCCATCTCTTCATAGGCCTGATATTCAAGATATAATGTTTTAAGCCCCTTTGTCATTTCTCGTACAGTGCCAATGAATGTGCAGATTGCTCCCGCATTCGAGTGAGTCACAAAATCAATCAAGGGCTGGATCTCAATTTTTTCTCGTGTAATGGCAAAATTTCGCACAAAAAGACCTCCTGTCAACGTTTCTTTTCAATATAACATTCAATAATCTCAAACAATTGCTGGTATTGATCTTTTTCTACGACCGGCAGCGTTGGGTGGCGAAACGGAAACCAGGTGGAAACAGCAAGGACATGTTGAGCTTGTTCTAGAAGAGGCAAGTCCCCTTCGTTCCGCAGCAGAACCACTTTGGGGTAACTCTCAAACTTATATCCCTCTACAATGACAATATCCACTCCATTGATACGCTCCAGCAAATCTTGGAGACTGGAGGGGCGCTGCTCCATGATAGCCGTTCGATCTTTCGAGGTTATCGCAACGACCTCAGCCCCTGCCTCCCTGTGCAGCCAGGTGTCTTTTCCAGGATAATCAACTTCGAAGCGGTGGGCATCATGCTTAATGCTGCCTACTTTCCAGCCTTTCTCTGCAAAACGTTGAATGATTTCACAACTCGTTGTTGTTTTGCCGCTATTTTTATAGCCTACGATTTGTATGACAGCTTTCTCCGCCATGTCCTACCCCCTGAATGCACGGTTTTACTTTTTCGTATCTGTTGCGTTTTTTACCGTGTTTTTGGCCTCGTCGATCTCTTCTTTCACATCTGACGTCAGCTCTTTCGTGGATTTTCTGAATTCTCTTAAGGTCTGGCCAAAAGCGCGCCCGATCTCAGGAAGTTTCTTTGGTCCAAAAATGACCAGCGCAATAATCAAAATCAAAATCAACCCAGGAACTCCTATATTTGTAAACATACACTAAGACTCCTTTCTTGTTAAGAGGTTTTCTCTTCGTTCTCGAGCCATTTTTCATCCTCTTTCAGCTGCTTTCTGTAAATACCCTTGGATAACCATACGCTAAATTCATACAAAAGCAATAAGGGAATCGTAACCAGAAAATCCGAAATGATTTCCGGCGGGGTAATGGTCACGGCAACCAAGACGAGAACAAAATAAGCTATCTTGCGCATTTTCGCCAACCGTATAGGATTTAGAATTCTTAGGCGAGTAAGAAACATGACCAGGATCGGCATCTCGAATAAAACCCCAAAAGGCAGAACAATGGAAAACATAAAACTGAAATATTCCTTTAAGCCAAACATTTCCTCGGCTTGCAAGGTTTCTGTCATAATAAGCATAAAACGCGTTACCATAGGAAACAGAATATAATACCCAAAACCTATGCCGAGTATAAATAGCAGAGTGGCTCCTGGAATGAATCGCAAGGCAATTTTTTGTTCCGTTTTCTTTAATCCCGGCTTGACAAATGCCCAAATTTGATAAAGAAAGAAAGGAATAGAAATAATAAGACCTAAAACAAGAGAAACCTTCACATAAACAGATAAAGCATCCGAAATCCCAAAAACATGCCAATCTAAATGTCGAGCAGCTGGATCATTTTTCAAATGATTGACCACCTTACCCGAGAAAGCAAATCCGCCAATTAAGGCAAAGAAAAAGAAAACTATAGAATAAATAATTCGTTTTCTCATCTCGGCAAGATGTTCCGTTAAGTGCAAATCGGCTTGTTCGCTTTCTTTACTCATTGGACACCTCCTTTTAGTTATTTTGGAACTTTTTATATATAAAAAGTATAAGTAAAAAGCATTTTGTTCCTATTGAACCTATGATAATATTAATAATAATAAAATCAAGAAGGGAGGTCTTAGATTGGAAAATATAACGGATAAAACCTTCCTCCAATTGATCCCTGATGAATTCCGCGAAGAATTGAATGCGATAGCTGTTGATATGAACTACACGAAGGATTCCATCCTTTATATGGACGGAGAAAAAGCAGAAAATCTTTACTTCATTCGCTCAGGTAACGTGAAAATCAGCAAAACCACGCTTGAAGGCAAAGAACTGACTCTATACATTTGTACACCTGGAGAACTCATTGGCGAGCTTGCCCTTTTCCAGCCTAATATAACCTATACCTCAACTGCAGAAATGCTTGACGACGGTACCGTTGGCGTGATTAGCCGAACCGGGCTGGAAGAGCTTCTGACCAAAAACAGCAGGCTTGCCCTTGAGTTCATGAAATGGATGGGGATTGCTTATCGGAGAAACCAATCCAAATTCCGTGACCTCATGCTAATGGGAAAACATGGCGCCCTTTACTCGACCCTGATCCGAATGACCAACACGTACGGCATTCAAGTGAAGGATGGCATCTTGATCGATCTCTTCCTAACCAACAAAGATCTTGCCAACTTTATAGGTACAACGAGAGAAAGCGTCAACCGGATGTTAAATGAACTGCGCAAGAATAATGTGATTAACGTCGATAATGGTTATATTACAGTCCATAATATCACATATCTTAAAGAATTTTTAGAATGTGACGGTTGTCCTGAAGACATATGCCGCATTTAAACAAAAAGATTCCGTAAAGGAATCTTTTTTGTTTTTCTGGGGGATATTATTTCAATTTTCCGGCTTGCAGTAAATATCCTCTTAGCATAGGGAATAAGCCACTTTCTTCCTCAAAGATATGAGTCACTGTCTGGGTTAAAAAACTTTTCGCTTTGATGTAGACCTCTTCTTCTAATCGCTCTCTTCCTTGGCTAATATGAAGCCGCAGCTGATTTTTTATTTCCTTCAGGTCTTCTTCCATCTGCGTATGCTCTTCTTCCACATACTGTGCCATTTCTGGTGAGTGGTACATTTCCTTTACAAGGGGGACAATTACCTCCTCTTCTTGCCTCCCATGATCAACCAGGCTAGCTTTCAGCTCGATCAGCTTATCTAAAACATCCTGATACCCTTCTACTGTACCCTGCTCTTTTATCCGTTCCAGTGCAACTTGAGCCTTCTTAGCCGCTTCTTTAATTTGCTTGTGCTGTTCTAGGAAAAGCGTAAAGGAATCTATAATATTCATCACCCTATTTCCTCTCTCCAGATTTTGCATAGAATCCTATCTTATGATATAGGTATTTTAAGAAATTTTATAACCCCAATGTAATTTACCATATACACCTTCCCCATGCTGTTAAATTCATCACAGTATGCTGTAAAGTGAAGAGAGGATGAAAACCATTGAGCATTGAAAACCAGTTAGAGCGATTTCGTCACGCCTTATTTATAGGAGAGGCTCCACCCGAAAACTATCAGCCGCTGTCCCAAGAGGAGTACATCGAACAATACGAGAAAAAGGTCGAACGAAACCCTGCACAGGAACGAAAGCTTATGGCAGAGCTGTCCGCCCCGCTGCTGCCCATTTTTCAAAAACAGTTAGAAGACCTAGCGAGAATGGAAAAATTAATCTCGGCGGACGAAACTCCTGTTTCCTTCGAAGAGGAGGAAATATTAGAAGAACTGTATGATGAAGTCTCCAACCTTGAAACAGAGGAAGAGTGGAGAGAATTTAAAAAACGTTTTATCTCCTAATGGAGTTTTGAATAGAGTTTGGATAGTGGAAGAAAGTCCGCTAGGAATAGTCGGACTTTCTTCCTTATATCTTAAGATGACCTACCTACTTGCATTGTTATTCCCCCATTCCAGCCTCTTTCCATAACCGCCCTTGCCACGTATTTCGTGTGCGAAGTTCTCGGTCAATCCCATTCAACACTTCCCATTTTCTCCTGCTCCACATGGGGCCGATGAGAAGATCTGGAGGGCCATCTCCCGTCAAACGATGAATAATCATTTCGGGAGGAAGAATTTCAAGTATATCAACTACGAGGCGAGTGTAGGTTTCTTGGTCAAGAAACTCGAGTCCTCCCTGCTCCCATAACTTAACTAAAGGTGTTTTCTTCAGCAGATGCAAGAGATGAATCTTGATGCCCTGGACGGGAAGCGTGGCAACCGCTCTCGCTGTTTGCATCATCATCTCTTCTGTTTCCCCAGGCAAACCTAAAATAATGTGAGAGCAAACACGGATGCCATGCTTCCTTAGCCTTTCTACGGCCTCTACATAGGTTTGAAAATCATGGGCCCTGTTGATGAGTTCAGCCGTTGACTCGTGCACCGTCTGAAGCCCCAGTTCCACCCAAAGATATGTTCGTTGATTAATGTCCGCTAAATATTCCACCACATCGTCGGGGAGGCAATCGGGTCTGGTTGCAATAGCTAAACCAACAACATCTTCTTCCAAAATGGTTTCATAGCACTCCCGCAGTTCTTCTACAGGGGCATATGTGTTGGTATATGCCTGGAAGTATCCGATATATTTTGCCTCCGGCCATTTCGCATGCATCCTCTCTGCCACGTCATGAAATTGCTTTTTCAAGTCATCTCGGCGCGCCCCAGCAAAATCTCCGGAACCCCTGGCACTGCAAAAAGTGCATCCGCCTATCGCTACTCTTCCGTCTCGGTTGGGACAAGTAAAGCCAGCATCCAGCATCACTTTAAATACCTTCTCCCCAAAAAGCTGTCTCAGATGATAATTCCAAGTATGGTAGCGTTTATCTCCCCAGAGTCGTGGAGATTGTATATCCATGATTTTCTCCATGAATGCTTCATGCCCCCTCTCTATGGCTCCATTTCGAAAAACTGGTCATTTCATTAATCTTAACTATTTATGATAGCTTTTAAGGGCTTTATATTTCAAGCAAAATACGAAACACATCATTTGATAGTATTCCCTTGACAATATGGTAAAATTATTGCTATACGATTTAACCAATTGGAGATGATAATAAATGAATCTTGAAAACCCTAGCCGCGAAAATATGATCCATATGCTCAATGAATTGCAAAAAAAGCTCACTATGGCAAATACCTCCGTACTGAATCCGGATGCATTTGAACTAGATGCGTATGAGGATCTTTATGACCTGTTTGATATGGTGATGCGCAAAGAGCGCATCAGTATTAGTGAAATGGAAGCTATTGTAAGTGAGTTAGGGAGTATGCGAAAAAAGTAAGAGGGACAAATCATGGACTATGATGTAATCATCATTGGTGGAGGCCCATCCGGTCTGATGGCGGCAGTATCTGCCGGTCAATCAGGCCGAAAGGTCCTGCTAGTGGACAAAGGCGATAAGCTAGGCCGAAAACTGGCGATCTCCGGAGGAGGCCGCTGTAACGTAACCAATGCGGGAAGCATTGATTTTATTATCAAGAATATTCCTGGAAATGGACGTTTCTTGCATAGTGCCTTTTCTGTCTTCAATAACCAAGATATCATTGATTTTTTTGAAGGCCTTGGGATTCCCTTAAAGGAAGAGGATCGCGGGCGAATGTTTCCCGTCTCCAATAAAGCTAAAGATGTCGTGTCGGCTTTAGTAAATAAAATCAAAGCCCTCAAGGTGGAGATTCTAACCAACGCGCCAGTCGATCGAATCCTTTACGAAGATGGACATGTTAAGGGGATACGCCTGCAAAACGGAACCACTTTGCACGCTCCAGCCGTCGTCCTTGCAGTAGGAGGAAAATCTGTACCTCACACAGGATCGACAGGTGATGGATACGCTTGGGCTGAACAAGCTGGCCATACCATCACCGAATTATACCCGACAGAGGTGCCCCTGACTTCCAGTGAGCCCTTTATACGACAAAAAACATTGCAAGGACTTTCCTTGCGGAGCATTCATCTGGCTGTGCTTGATCCGGTTAAGAAAAAGAAACTGATTGAACATGAAGGAGATATTATTTTCACCCACTTTGGCTTATCCGGACCCGCTGCCCTTCGTTGCAGCCAGTTTGTTATCAAAGCGCTGAAAAAGCATCAGAAAAAAGAAGTCACCGTAACTATCGATTTATTTCCTTCGAAAAGTCTAGCGGATGTTGTACTGGATATTCAAAACCGAGCAGAAAACGAACCGAAAAAAGCGGTGAAAAATCTTTTAAAGGGTTATATCCCAGAGCGCATGATACCTTTGCTGCTGGAATGGGCGGATCTAGACGAAAATACTGTTTCTTCCCATTTGCCCAAGGATGGGCTGGAGAAGCTCACCCAATTGTTGAAAGAACTCCCTGTGCAAGTTAATGGTACCTTGTCGATTGAAGAAGCTTTCGTTACAGGTGGCGGTGTGAATTTGAAAGAGATTGAACCCAAAACAATGAAATCTAAAATCATGCCAGGACTCTTTTTTTGCGGAGAAATTTTGGACATTCATGGCTATACTGGCGGGTTCAATATTACAGCTGCCTTTGCGACAGGCTTTGCAGCAGGTAAGGGAGCAGCTGAATTCAGTCAAAACTCGGCAGAATCCTATCTATTTCCCGTGGAATAAGCAGAGATAAAAAAGAATTAGTCGAAAAGCTCCTAGAGCTGACTAATTCTTTTTTCCATTTAATGGACAGCAGGTTTTTCCTCTTCCTGAGGTTTACCTTCTTGTTCTTTAACAATAGGGTAATCAAATTTTTTTACCTCAACATCCACTTTATCCCTTTTTTTTGCCGATTGGGTTATTCCCACTAATAAGCTAGATAGGCCAAATCCAAAAAGGCCCCATCCAATGGGATTGTCAACCAAATTTCGTCTTGGATTCACTCGTCGCATTGGCATCATAAACAAGCCAAATAAAGTAAATACTCCACCCAACAAAAGCATCATTAATCCTCTTTGCATGGACATCATCCCCTTTCCTAAGCATAGTATGAATTTTGCTTCCCTGTACTATCCTTGGTATAAACTTCCCTTTGGGAGTATCTATCCATATATTCTTTTAGGTATTTGAAAAGAAATGGTGTATAATATGTGAGTTGAATGTAAAACTTTCTATGTAAGAAAGATCTGAAGGAGAAACCTGAATGAAAAGAGAAGATTTACGTAATATTGCCATCATCGCCCACGTTGACCACGGCAAGACGACTCTTGTAGATAAGCTTCTGCAACAGTCTGGAATATTCCGTTCCAATGAGCAAGTTCACGAACGCGTCATGGATTCCAATGATTTGGAGAGAGAGCGCGGCATTACTATATTGGCAAAGAATACAGCTGTCAATTACAAAGGCCATACGATTAATATCTTGGATACTCCTGGCCACGCGGACTTCGGTGGTGAGGTAGAGCGGATCATGAAGATGGTCGACGGTGTTTTGTTAGTCGTTGATGCTTTTGAAGGCTGCATGCCGCAAACCCGCTTTGTGTTGAAGAAAGCTCTAGAGCAGCAATTAACGCCAATCCTTGTCATTAATAAGATCGACCGGGAGAATGCTCGCCCAGATGAAGTGGTTAATGAGGTATATGACCTGTTTATAGATCTCGATGCCACGGAAGAACAACTGGAATTCCCTGTCATCTACGCTTCCGGGATTAATGGAACAGCAAGTACTGATCCTCATCACCAGAACGAGAACATGGAATCCTTATTTGACGCGATTATATCTCACATTCCTGCTCCAGAAGTCGACATTGACGGACCTCTGCAGATGCAAGCCACTATCTTGGATTACAATGACTATCTAGGAAGAATCGGGATCGGCCGAATTCATCGCGGAGTGATTCGCAAAGGTCAGATGGTCGCTCAAATTACACGAGATGGATCCATTAAACAAGTTCGCATCGCGAAGCTTTTCGGTTTTGCAGGACTTAAGCGAATTGAGATCGAAGAAGCGAAAGCAGGCGACCTGGTTGCTGTACCTGGCCTTGCCGAAATCAACGTAGGGGAAACCATTGCTGATGTAGAGACACCAGAAGCGTTGCCTCTGCTCAAAATTGATGAGCCTACTTTGAAAATGACCTTCTCCGTAAACAACGGACCATTTGCCGGTAAGGAAGGAAAGCATGTAACCTCCCGAAAAATCAGAGATCGTCTTTATCAAGAGCTGGAGACTGATGTTAGTCTTCGAGTAGACGACTCCGAAGGCGGCGATTCCTTCGAAGTATCTGGTCGCGGGGAACTCCATTTGTCCATCCTTATCGAAACAATGAGAAGAGAAGGATATGAATTGTTAGTATCCAAACCGGAAGTAATCATTCGTGAAATCGACGGGAAGAAAATGGAGCCTACGGAGCGCTTGCTGATTGATGTTCCTGAGGAATTTACCGGTTCTGTCATGGAGTCCCTCGGCTATCGCAAAGCTGAAATGATCAATATGATCAACAACGGTTTCGGTTCTGTCCGTCTCGAATTCCTAATCCCTTCTCGAGGTCTGATCGGTTATCGTACCGAATTCATGACTTTAACTAAAGGGTATGGCATTTTGAATCACTCCTTTGATAGCTACCAGCCTTATATATCGGCTCAGGTCGGAGGACGCAGAGTGGGCGTTCTCATCTCCCATGAAACCGGTGTGGCTACAACCTATGGCCTTCTCTCCGTGGAAGACCGCGGAGTTATGTTCATCCACCCAGGCACGAACGTTTATGAAGGAATGATCGTAGGGGAACACAACCGCGATAACGACTTGGTAGTTAACGTCTGCAAGGAAAAGCATGCGACAAACGTGCGCAGTGCTACCAAGGATGACACTGTAAAACTGAAAACACCTAGAACCCTTTCCTTGGAAGAAGCGTTAGAATACTTGAACGACGACGAATACTGTGAAGTTACACCTAAGTCTGTTCGTCTACGTAAGAAGTATCTGAAGAAAAACGAGCGTGAAAGCGCGAAAAAGGCACAGAAATATAGCATGACATAAAAAAGAGGACCATTTGGTCCTCTTTTTTATGTTTTTCTTTTTATCCTTGTGTTTCTTGTACCGGAGGCTCCTTTGGGATGGAAGGCGGCGGCTGCAGCAATCCTGGTTCAGCTGGAGCTGGAGTAACCGGTGCCGGAGCTGGTACAGGTTGACTCGGTTGCGGACTAGCCGGTTCCTGTGTCTTGGGGCTGGATTCAGGAGCAGATTCGATTGGCTGCTCTTGATTCTCAAGCGGTTTAGCTGGCTCTGGCTGTTCTGGAGCCTTTTCCTCTGCCTTTGGGGTTGCTTCTTTAACTGGAGCCTCTTGGGCCTGGTTTGTTGTACTAGGCGCTGTTTTTCTCTTTGGTTCTGACTTTTGTACCGTACGAGTCTGCGTGGATCCTCCATCAACTCGGAGCGTGGATTCGAACTCAGCACCCTCTATTCCCATTTCCTGCTGAAAAGACAGCTGGATTTGCTTTAAGTTTTCCTTTGGGATAATGGTATGGGAGCTGGCACGGTCCCAATATCCACCTGTATCCAAACTGGCAATATTCTCAGACCCGACTGATTTAAAGTCCATAATCAGCCCTTTGATTTGATCCTTGGACAAATCTGTACGGGCATGCTCTCCTGCTACATTCAATACGCTGAAAAAGCTGGATATTCCCGTAAAGGACTTCATCTTATCCACCATGCCTTTGATCACAATCTGCTGTCGCTTCCCGCGATCAAAATCGGTGGAGTAAAATTTTGAGCCTCGGTTATCCAAACGATGGCGTACATAGTCTAGCGTGTTTTTTCCATCTAAAACCTGCAAGCCTGGTTCTAAATTAATGTTCGTCCCATCGCCCGGGTCGGTATATTTCATACTCTTCTCTACATCAATTTCCAAGCCGCCTAATTTATCGACAACTTTAGTAAATCCTTCGAAATCCACCATAGCATAATAATGAATCGGTATACCCAGCGCTTCCTCTAAGGTTTTCTTCAGCAGCGTAGTTCCCGTTTCGGTGACCGGCTTTCCGGCTTTTTCTGCCGCTCGACGCTCTCTTTCACCTTTAGAATAAACCGAGTTAATTTTATGGTAGCCGTTATAACCCGGAATCTTCACTCCGGTATCGCGTGGAATCGACATCATGGTCACATGCTTCGTCTTTGGGTTTAGCGCCGCTACAATGAGGACGTCTGTATTCATCAACCCTAGATTTTCTCTTGAGTCCCTGCCGATCATGACAATCGAAATCGGCTCTTGGCTATAATTTGCTGGCCTCGTCATTTCCTCATCGGTTACTCCTGGCTCAGCTTCAACCGTTATTTCATCTAAAACATTATTGACCTTCCACCAAACAGAAGCACCTACTGCAACGGAAGCGAAGAGGAAAAAGCTAAGCAGCATGCCAATCCAGCGCTTTTTCTTTTTCTTCTTTTTCCCTTGCTTATGTTTTAAAGAGCGATTTGTTTCAATCTGCATTGTTGTACCCCCACGCAACTATATAACACCCTTTAAAGCATAATGTACATGCACAAATTATGCAATATCCTATGTATGGGAAGGAAATAAATTTCCCATAATAGTAAGTTAAAAACAAAGGTTTCATAAGAATAGACGTTGCCAGCGATCCAGAGGTTTCGTTCAAAAACAAAAAAAACTGCTTTGCAACTCGCAGTTTTTCTTCGTGAGGCTTCTTTCGTTTCATTGTCTTTTTTTCATCCAAGCGATCATCGCAGCCATAACCTCGTCTCTCTCAGGCTCATTCAGCAACTCGTGATACAGGCCCGGCCATTCTGTAAATAGTTTATCACTAACCGCTATTGCTTCCATCCATCTCTTCGCCACATCCGGATCCGTCACGGAATCGTCGCCAGCCTGATGAATAACCAAAGGAATATCAGGAAATTGATGTTGCTCCTCCCAGTTTTTTTGCATGTGGACTTGCAGCTCCCTATACCACCGGACACTTACACCATTGACCCGGTAAGGATCGGTTTCAAGAGCGTCACGAATCTCTTGGCTTCTTGTAACCGACTCCGACTTCACCTCTGAAGGAAGAACGAGAGCGGGATGAAGAACATTTAAACTTTTAGCAATCCATTCTTTCCAGGCAGGAACTTTCACCCTTAACCCAAAACAAGGCGAGGACAATAGGACTCCCCTTGCTTCTCTTTTATTGATTTCCATAAACCGGCTGACCACCAAGCCTCCTAAACTGTGTCCAAAAACAAAAGGGACATGATCAGAGCGCTCCCGCAGGGCATCATACCAGTCATTTACCGCTTCGATATACTCATTAAAGGATTGGATGTGCCCGCGCTTGCCAGGAGACTGGCCATGCCCAGGCAAGTCACCTCCTAATACATCCAAACCTCCTTGATTCCATTGCTCGATGGCCCATTTATATCGCCCTACATGCTCACCTGAGCCATGAACCAACAGAATTGAACCCCAAACCGGATCTTTCCCCTCGGAAAATAAAGTAAAACTGTCCAAAAGATCTCCCTCCTTACTCTTTATGTAAGCGATAATAGAAAATTACAGTATTTGTATTCAAAAAATAGACGAAAATACTCTAAAAACAATTTTCTTTTAGCCTCAAAAATGATTATAATATAAGTTATAGTGTTTTTTTGTGCTACCAGAATATAACTACGTTATATTATTTGCACAGTACGAAGAAACTTGTACTTGGCGCTAAACCAAGTTTTCTTAAAGGGGGAAAGTTGATGCTTGAATACAGCAATGTAGACGCCAGACTTGAAGGGCGCTTATTGGAATTATACAAAATACACCGCGAAAGAGCAGAGAAAATTGACTGGAGTTACCACGATTTTATTCCTTGGGACAAAGCTCGCTGCTTCAAGAAAGAACCGTGGGATGAGAGCCAAAGAACTCTGCCCCCTGCGATTTATACAGCGATTGAAACGGCTTTGTTGACCGAGGTTAATCTTCCATGGTTTACTACTCATCTCAACGTGACCTTCAAGGGTGCATTAGAACCATTAGTAGATTTTATTCATACCTGGGTTTCCGAGGAGGATCAGCATTCCAGCTTATTGGAAACGTATCTTATCATTACGCGAAATGCGAACCCATATGAGCTGCGCAAGCTAAGAAAGCATGTAGTAGAACAGGGATTTGAGTGCGAATTCCCAGAACCGGTACAAGTTATGGCTTATACGGCTATCCAGGAACTTGCTACGATGGTTTACTATAACAACGTAGCCAAAGTGGCACAGCCCCATGACCGTGACCTAGCGACCTTGCTTCGCCGATTGGCCAAAGATGAAAGCTTGCATTATGCGTTTTATCGCGACGCTGTGAAGGCTCACTTAGAATTGGATGCGAACTATGTTTACCACGTATCCTATGTGCTTTTACACTTTGGCATGCCGGGCAGGAACATGCCTGACTTTGATGAACGCATGAAAGTGATCGGCCACGAAGCAAACTATGGACCGGAACAATACTTCCTTCAGGTAGTTGATGTTCTTGTCGAGTTTTGGGGAATTCGTGATTTGAACCCTACAGACCCTAGAGCGGAAGAAGCGAGAGCCAACATGCTGAAACACCACGACAGGCTGAAGAAAATTTCCGAAAGAGCAGCCCGAAAAAAAACTAACGCATAACACCAGGTAAATTTTACCTGGTGTTTTTCTTTAATCTATGCATAAGCCAATACAACCGGGATTAGAATGGCGGTTCCTCATCACTAGCAGCCGCTGCTTCTGTAAGCTGAGTATGAGGCGATTGCTTTTTTAAAATTCTTTGCATCACTTCATCCAGCTGATCCGGGCGAAGAAGCTCTATAGGCGATATTCCTTTATCAAACTGAAAGGAATCTCCCTCAATCATGACAACATACCGGTTCCCCAGTTTGGCAAAATGGATATTCTCTCCATAGTCTGACAATAAGGATTTAATCGTCACTCCATCAAGCCTGAACTTCATTTCTAAATCAGGCTTTGAGTCAACCAAGGCTTGAGTTGCAGCAGCCACCTGATCATGGGACCATTTTTCCTGAAGCTCACGTTCCTTCTTGCCGGCCCAAATGTCCATTTCTTCCAGTTCCTTCTCTTTCTCTTCTTGCTCAACTGGATAGGACTCCTCGATAAATTCCTGAACCATCCCCATAACTTGGGTATTCATCATTTCTGGAACAGAAGGCTCGTAATCGACAAATTTTAAGAAATCCTCAAAGTAGCGCGCGTGTGAAGACTGGAAAATCTTTAATTCCCACTCACTGACCATTCCCTCTTCCGGCATATACGGATAAAGAATAGATTTTATATTTTTGGCACTGATGGCCATTTGAACTTCCTGGATAATGTGCTGCTCATCTGAAATCCGGGCAATCTTATTTTCAAAGTCACACTTCATGATAAAAATCAATGGCTCATCAAAATACTTGCTTAATTTGGCTCTGGCTATGATGAGGGCTCCACCTCGGCTTGCTGTAGTTTGAATGTAGGCACGAATCACATCATCACTCGCCGCTTGGAATTCCACCATGTTCCCTGCCTTTTTTAACCTAGCAAACATATTGTAATTCGGATTGCTATCCAATCCATATCCAGGTTCGACAATGAATTTGCCTACCTTGGTGGGAGCCTGATCCGTCTTCGGCGTTCGATCTGCCTTTCTCTTCACCGTCCGGGCAAACTCGCCCTCAAGGAACCACTTTACATTGCTGTCTCCATAGCTATTTTCATCGAATGTCTGATAATGTCGGAAGGTTTGAGATGCCTGATCCCCTTCTCCTTCCACTTTCACGACAAAAAAAGAAAGATATTCTACTTTAAAATCCATATCGGCTTCCCCTTAACCAGAGAATTATCATCTATTATTGACCTTCCATCATTATAACAGCTTTTAAACAGGAAAAAGGACTACAGAAAATTTTTATACATGTATCTTTTTGTCATATTATCTCGTTTACTGGATATATTTTAGCATCGGGCTAAAAATACAAACTTCGAGGAAAAAAAAGGGGGCAATCAGAGTGGATGAGTTCCAGGATCAAATATATACTATTTCCAGCATTACAGCTCTCGAGGAAATCAAAAAAGGAATCAAGGACCAAGTCGTGGATCCTGCACTAAGCTGGCAAGAGCGGATGACCTTATATTATAAAGTCCGGGTAATCAATGAACGCATAACCTTCCTTCAGCAGCATAGGAAACTCGGCTAGAATTAAAGAAATTCCCAACTGAAAATAAGTATGGTCCCTGATTCCATACGAGAAACAGGGACCATTGAGGGAATGGATAACTGGTCTTTAAAATATTAATTATAGAAGATATCATCCAGACAAGCTAATTCTCCGTTTTCATCAAGCTCATAAAAGGTGATCTTCTCTCCCAGCTTCATCTCAATGAAACAATCCGAACAATAAAAATATTTGGGGGCCACTTGTCCCACATTAATTCTTTGGCAATTGGGACATCTGACAATACGATCTCCTTCTACGCAGCGGTTTAAAAATTGGTCTACAGGCATAGCCTCCATCAACTTACACCTCGCTCATCATTTCCATACTATTCTATCACTCAGTATTGACAGAATGTAAAATAGTTAATCCCGCTTTTCCAAAAGGAATAGAGGAAAAGATCAAAGTAAACAATATGGTTATCTTCACTTAGAGGAGGGATAGTATGGAACAGAATGAAAATAAGAATATGATCAAACAGACCGCTGAGGCGATTAAAGATGGGGCGGACACCGCGTTTGATACGGTAGAAAATGCAGTTGAGACTGCCGCAAATGCCGCCCAGCAAGGCTTGGAAGCAACCGAAAGCGCTGCGATGAATGCGGTCGATGGAATGGAAGATGCGGCAAAAAACATGATGAAAAGAATGAATCAAGAAGACTAGCCTGGAGCTTTTTCCAGGCTAGTTTTTTTTCAGTGTGACATTTGTCATAGCTGGTGATAAAAATCCATGTTAGCATCATGGTAAGCGTAACAACGTACAATTTTAAAAAAGAGAGGTCTTTTACCATGAAACTAGAATTACTTTTGCCTATTTTCCGTTCTTTGCAAGACGATACCCGCATTCGTGTATATAACTACTTAGTGGATACCCAAGAAACGTTTAATTGCCAAGAGCTTGCTGCAGTTTTCTCCATTCACCCTAATGTAATGAGGGATCACCTAAAAACCTTGGAACAAGCAAACTTGATCATTGAGGAGCGTTCTTCCTATAAGACCAACAAAACAGGAAGAAAACCGATGGTATATAAGGCTAATCCACATGTATTTCATGCCCTGGACAAGTGGAATCAAGAAATCCGAGTACTAGTAGGCTAAGCGGTCTAGTATAGATGACAGGCAACAAAGTGGCCATCCTTATTATCTGATAACGCCGGTCTTTCCTTTTTGCAAATGTCCATCGCAGCGCTGCATCGAGTGTGAAACGCACAGCCCTTCGGGGCATTAGCCGGACTCGGAACATCCCCTTGAAGGATGATGCGCTCTTGCTTTACGTCCGGGTCTGGAATGGGTACGGCAGATAGGAGGGCTTTTGTGTAGGGATGCTTCGGATCGGCGTAAAGCTTCTTCTTATCCGCTAATTCGACGATCCTTCCTAAGTACATTACGCCCACTCGATCACATATATGCTTGACGACACTCAGGTCATGAGCGATGAAGATATACGTAAGCCCCAGCTCCTTTTGCAGATCCTGAAGCAAATTCAAAACCTGTGATTGAATGGAAACATCCAACGCGGATACAGGCTCGTCAGCAACAATAAGCTTAGGATTTAATGCAAGGGCCCTCGCAATCCCAATGCGCTGTCGCTGGCCGCCAGAAAATTGATGAGGATACCGCTTTGCGTGATACGCATTTAATCCTACTACTTCTAACAAATATTTGACCCGCTCCCTTCTTGCCTGCATATTGCCTATTCCATGGACAATTAAAGGTTCCTCTAAAATCTTTTCCACTGTGTGCCTGGGATTTAGGGAAGCGAAGGGATCCTGAAACACAATCTGCATATCTCTTCTGATCTGCCTCAGTTCCTCCTTTGTCATAGCTGTTACATCTGTGCCGTTAAACAATACCTGCCCGGATGTAGGCTCAATCAGCCGAAGCAGGGAGCGTCCTGTTGTTGACTTTCCGCAGCCGCTCTCTCCTACTAAGCCTAACGTCTCCCCCCTTCTTACCGTGAACGATACATCATCGACCGCTTTGACTTGGCCGACCACTTTGCCCAGTAACCCCCCTTTTATAGGAAAGTATTTTTTTAAATTTTTGACCTGAAGCAGATCCTGCGCCATTTTGAGCCCTCCTTTCCTTATGGGTACAACCAGCATCGGCACTTATGTCCAGACGATAAAGAAATGAGCTCCGGCATCTCTTCCTTGCACTTATCTACAAGATATTGGCAGCGAGGGGCAAAACGGCAGCCTTTAGGCATGGAGCCAGGGACCGGAACATTGCCAGGTATGGAGTAGAGCCGGTCTCTCTCGTCATCCATGCGCGGAACGGATTGAATTAATCCTTTCGTGTAGGGGTGTTTGGGATTTTTGAATATGCTTTGGACATCCCCCTCTTCCACAACCTTCCCGGCATACATGACTGCCACTCGATCGCACATTCCGGCCACAACGCCAAGATCATGCGTAATTATCAAGATCGCTGCTCCCGTTTGCTTGTTTAAGTTTCTCATGAGATCTAGAATCTGGGCTTGGATCGTGACATCCAATGCGGTGGTCGGTTCATCGGCAATCAGCAATTCGGGATCACAAGACATAGCCATGGCGATCATTACCCTTTGTCTCATTCCCCCCGACAATTGATGCGGATATTCCTTCACGATTTGTTCAGGGCGAGGGATCCCTACCTTTCTAAGCATATCTATGGCGTGCTGCTTTGCGTCTTTTTTACTTAACCGCCGATGAAGCCGAACGGTTTCCCCTATCTGGTCTCCAATCGTGTATACAGGATTTAATGAAGTCATTGGTTCCTGAAAAATCATAGAAATCTCATTTCCCCTAATTTGCCTCATTCTTTTTTCAGAGACTTGAACTAAATTTTCCCCTTTAAAAAACATCGTTCCCCCAACAATCTTTCCAGGTGGGTCAGGCACAAGTCTCATCACGGAAAGCGAGGTAACACTTTTCCCGCATCCCGACTCGCCTACTACCCCTAAAACTTCGCCCTTCCTTACGTATAAATCAATCCCATCTACGGCAGGAACTTCTCCTTGATCACTAAAAAAATGAGTGCGCAGCCCCTTTACTTCTAGCAGTTTTTCTGTCACGTAAGCACACCTCTTCCCATCCAAGATTTGCTCAATGCTGGAGCAAAATGTGGTGGTAACACTTTATTTATATTTTGGATAAGGACGGAATAGAAAGGAAAATTAGCTTCAAAAAATGGAGACAGCTCCCAAACGCACTAAACACCTTTCTTTTCATACCGTTTACACATGATTTTTTACAAATCACGCAAACTTATTGTAAAGTTAACTAGATTACGAATATACTCAACTTAAGCGCTTACATGATAGTGCAAACAAAATAAAGGAGGTCATTTATGGCAACAACAAACCTGGGGGAAAATGTCGTCCAGCCCGCAAAATCACAAAGCTCCTACCCTGCCTCACTCACAACACAGTTTGTCACAACCCAAGAACTCGCAGAAGTCGAACGATCCTTTACTGCGCAGAAGAAATTAAGCTTTACCTTTGGGGCCTACTTCTTTCTTATTACTCTACTAATTCCCTTCCTAAGCATTACCTCGGAATGGTGGTATGCAACACCTATCCTTGGCGGACTTACCCTCAACTTCTGGACCACACTTCTGCTGTTTCATATCGTCTATTGGTTAATGGCTTATGTGTTTGTACAAAAGGCAAACAGACTGGATGAAAAACTCAAGCAAAAATAGAGGGGGTTTTATATGTTAAATACTACCGCTGTTGTTATGGTTCTCGCATTAGTGGTGATTACAATTGGAATTTCGATCTATTCCAGAAAATTCAATTCGAATACGGCCAACTTTTATCTTGCAGGCCGTAAAGTAGGAATGCTGACGAACTCTACTGCCATCTGCGGCGACTACTTTTCAGCTGCTTCCTTCTTAGGTGTCGCAGCGGCAGTCTATGCCTCTGGAGTGGATGGCATGTGGTATGCCATTGGCTTTGGAGCTGCGTTTGTACCTGTTGTACTTTTTATTGCCAGCCCCCTTCGTAAATTTGGGGAATACACGATTCCTGATTTTCTCTTTGCCCGCTTCGGAAAAAGCCATACAGCACGAATCATCGGAGTAATTATGGTTCAGCTGATTTGTATCTTCTATCTTGCCCCGCAGATGGTTGGAGCAGGAAACACCTGGGATGTACTCGTAGGACTAGGATTTCTCGGCATGACTCCCTACCAAACCGGAGTGGTTGCTGTTGTAGCTATTATGATCTTTTATGTAGCAGTCGGGGGCATGAAGGGAACCACCTTAAACCAGATGATCCAATTCTGGGTATTATTTACAGCCATGTTTTTAGTATTTGCCCTAGTCTTAATGAAAGGCGTTGGTTCTTACGCTTCTGACAACAAGCCATTAACGAATCCGGCTACTATGACTGTGGAAAAATTAATGGCTGGGGAAGAAGGCAGCCGTCCTTATGATAAAGCAAAATCCGTCATGAGCCCTGAAGCTTTTGCCCTCGTGGAACAGAAGGTTCAAGCCGGTGATCCGACTGCTTCTGTTGCGGTTGTTATGCCGCAAGCTAATAAACTGCACCCTGATCGCACGATGACCTTCCAAGAGCCTGGGCATCGTTATGATTGGCTGAACCAATTCTCGATGGTACTCGCCCTTATTCTAGGTACGATGGGACTTCCACACATCATGAACCGTTACTATACCAATCCATCCGGTAAAGTTGCTCGTATATCCACACTATGGGTGCTTGGATTCGTGGGATTCTTCTATATCATGAGCTCGGTTGTTGGCATGGGCGGCCGGAACTTTGTCTCTAATCTTGCCGCAACAGATCCTAGTATTTTAGCCCTAACGGTAGACGGTCATCTCCTCAAGTCTGACCAGATCATGCCTGTGTTAGGAAAGCTCTTGTTTGGCGAATTTGGACTGGGTTATGTTGCAGCAGGAGCCTTCGCCGCTATGTTCTCTACTGTTGGCGGACTATTGATCGCCTCAGCAGCCTCTTGGGGCCATGATATTTACGAAAATTACGTGAACCCCAATGCCCCTGAATGGAAAAAAGTTGTTGTTGGGAAGCTTGCCGTTGTGATCATGGGATTATTCTCCTTGCTTGTTGGAATCGGAATCCCGGCCATCGGTCTGGATAAAGCCTATCCATCCCTCATCGCCATGATGGTTACTTGGGCCTTCGCGGTATCAGGCGGTGCATTCGTTCCGATGCTGCTCTGCTCCATCTGGTGGAAGAAGACTACTCGCAATGGCGCCATTGCTGGAATGATTGTCGGTGGCGGAGGCAGTATGTTCTTCATTCTGATGAATGTCTTAAAGGAGACGGGGGTATTTGCTCCGGGGAGTTTCGGTGCAACTCTTGGGGCGATGGCTTTCCCATCCATCTTCATTATCCCCTTGAGTTTCTTGTCAATCTATCTGGTAAGCATCATGGATAAAAATCAAATGCCTGCCTATGTCAATAATATTTGGGCCCGTATCCATGGTTCCGATGAGCTGTCCGAACGCGTTCGCGTAGCCATGCAAGATGCAGATTCTAAAGTATCATAAATAAAAAAAGGAAAACTGGATGTCATCCGGTTTTCCTTTTTTTGAAACGCTGTCGCTAGGGATCTCACTGTAGCACTCCTCCCATTTGAATACCAGAAAACTTGATTCGCGTCCCCTTGATACAGCACCGCTTTATATTTCACTATAGGTTAAGATAAAATGTTTGTGATAAAATATAACAATGGAATATGCTTGCCATAGTTTTTTCTGCTAACATTAACTTATCTTATAGGTGGTGATTACATGAGTCTTTTAGAAAATATTCTAGAGCACAATCGAAGCTTTGTTGAAGAAAAGAAATACGAACGCTACGCTACATCCAAGTTCCCTGATCGAAAATTTGTCATCGTAACGTGCATGGATACACGCTTGGTCGAATTGCTTCCTGCAGCTATGGATATCAAGAACGGCGATGTGAAAATCATTAAAACCGCAGGTGCAGTAGTGTCACACCCCTTCGGGAGCGCCATGCGAAGTATACTGGTAGCGGTGTATGAATTAGGTGTAGAGGAAATCGTAATTGCCGGGCATTATGATTGCGGGATGGGAAGCGTTAATCCGACTTTAATTAAACAAAAATTTTTAACAAGTGGGATTAAAGAAGAAACCCTTAAAACACTTGAGTCATCTGGCATCGATATCAATAGGTGGCTGAAAGGGTTTGACTCTGTTGGGGAAAGTGTAAAAAATAGTGTTCGTGTGATTCGCAACCATCCCCTCTTACCGAAGATCCCTGTCCATGGATTAATTATTGACCCTAAGACAGGAAGGCTGGATGTTGTAGAAGATGGATATTCTTACCTAGAAGGTGAATAGTTCAATCTAAAAGAAGGCTTCAACCCAGGGTCGCATTCCTTGACCTGGGCGAAGCCTTTTTTTATCCTTCTAATACTATAGTACATTCACCAAGCACATCTTCTCCCCATGCCAGCGACAAGTGATCGCCATGGCTGATCGGGCCGACGCCTTCCGGTGTGCCTGTAAAAATGATATCACCTTTGCCTAGTCCAAAATGCAGCGCAGTAAAATCGACAAGGGCCTGCATGTCAAACAGCATATTCTTTATGTTACCGCACTGCCCTTGTTCCCCATTCTTAATCAAGGAGAAATTCTTGTTTTTGCACTCTTCTACCCCTGGAAACGGAATAAAGGTAGTAATGGGAGCGGAGTTGGGGAAGCCTTTGGCTAGGAGCCACGGATACCCTTTTTTCTTGAGCTCGCTTTGCACATCCCTTAAAGTAAAGTCGATCCCTAGCGCCATCGAGTCGACTAGCTCGTCCACTTTCATGCCCTTTTCGTAATCTTTGGCAATATGGATCACCAGCTCTACCTCGTAATGCACTCCTCCCCGATCACCCGGGAGAGGAATATTCCGTCCATCCGCCTTCACTAAGGCATAAGTCGGTTTTGAAAATAGGAACGGAGAGTCAGGTACCTCGTTATTCAATTCTTTGGCATGTAACGCGTAATTGCGCCCCACGCAGTAAATATTGCGGATGTTTTCCATCACATGTCCTCTCCCGCTTTTATATAGATTTCACCATGCCGCCGTCAACCAGGAAGGATCCTCCCGTCATATACGTACAAGCATCAGAAACTAGAAACGCGACAACTTTGGCAAATTCCTCCGGTTCACCATAGCGGCCTAGCGGAATCTGCGCCTTTGCCTTTGCCACGACATCCTCATAAGGAATCCCGAACTTCTCTGCGTTGATCTGGTCTAAATGAGCGACGCGATCTGTCGCGATGCGACCGGGGGCCACCGTGTGGATTAGAATCTTGTAGGGTGCTAACTCCTCAGCTAATGTTTTTGTCAAACCAACGATACCTGTGCGGAACGTATTGGATAAGATTAAGCCAGGAATCGGCTGCTTAATAGAAGAAGAAGCAATATTGATAATTCTTCCGCCGCTCTGCTTCAAATCAGGCAGAACCTCGCGGATCATGCGGATATAGCTCAGGAGGTTAAGCTCAAAGGCTTGCTGCCACTGATCATCCGATAGCTGTTCAAAGCTGCCCCCAGGAGGTCCCCCTGCATTGTTAATCAAGATATCTATTTTTCCATATGTATCGCGAGTCGCTTGAACTAACTGCTGCACATCCTCCAGCTTGGTGATATCAGCACGGCAGTACGCAACCGATCCCGTTCCCAATCGCTGCAGATCCTGCTGCACCTGTTGCAGCTTTTCTTCGTCTCTTCCGCTCAGCATCACGCGAGCTCCTTCTTTCAAAAGCTCGATAGCCATCGCTTTTCCTAGGCCCTGACTTGACGCAACAACTAAGGCTACCTTGTTTTCCAAATGAAAGTTCATATTAATTTACTCCTTATAATAAACTTGCTGGTTGAACCAACTGTAATAGCTCTCGATTTGGTCCGTAAAAAAAGATGTTCTTGCCACCATCAATCGATGTATTCGGCTGTTCGGTCTGAAATTGAACTCCCTTTGCTCGATAATGCGAAATCGCTTCCTCCATATTATCAACAGTGAAAGCTAAATGATTGACGATCCCCTTATCAGAATACGTATGCTGGGTCGGATCAAGGTCCCGAATAAGTTCAATCTCCATCCCTGGCTGATTTCTATTAAACAGGAAGGCCATTTCGCGGGTCGGGCTCTGCCCCCTGGTCCTCAGCTCAAATCCGAATAAGGTCGAATAGAATTCGATCGATGCATCCATATCGCTGACAATCAGTGCCACGTGCTCAATTTTTATCTTCATGAATCCCCAACTCCTTCGTTCCATTTTCTAACACATTATACCAAATTCCCAATGGTCATGTCCCATCATAAAAGAGGAAAGGACTGCCTCTACATAGTGAGGACAGCCCTAGTTGGTTGGTACGGATTCACGATTTTCCTGAAACCACTTTATTTTCTCCCTCAGCTTGACCACTTCCCCAACCAGGATTATAGCAGGGTTTGAAATTTCGCTTGCTTCCACGATTTCTTGGATGGTGCTTAGGGTGCCAATGACGGTTGTCTGCTGAGGCATGGTTCCCCAGGCAATGACCGCGACAGGGGTGTCTGGTCGGCGACCGTACTTGATTAGCTGACTGCAGATATGCGGAAGATTAGCCACACCCATATAGAAGGAGATCGTATCGATGCCTTGGGCTAAGGACATCCATCTTTCCTCGGAATCATCTTTATCCTGACCCAAATGACCCGTGACCATGGCAAAGGTGGACCCATAGTCCCGATGGGTTACAGGAATTCCTGCATAGGCAGGAACCGCAATCCCCGACGTAACACCTGGAACGATCTCGAACTCAATCCCGTTGTTTGCCAATTCCTCTGCTTCTTCTCCCACACGGCCGAAGACGCAGGGATCTCCGCCTTTCAGCCGGGTAACGATCTTTCCCTCGAGGGCCTTTTCCACAAGCAGCTGGTTAATCGCTTCCTGGCGCAACGTATGATGATGGGGCAGCTTTCCGCAATAGATCAGTTCTGCTTCTTCTTTCCTATGTTCAAGGAGCAGCGGGTTAGCCAATCGGTCATAGATGATGACATCGGCCGCTTGGATGCATTCCAAACCTTTAACCGTAATCAGCTTGGGATCTCCTGGTCCTGCCCCCACTAAGTATACTTTACCTTTCATATGCTCTCTTCCCTTTCCAGTCTAGTCTAAGAAAACCATTGTCAGAAGAGAATGTTGATTTCTCCCGCTCCTTTATTTATCTTATCATACCCTAGTCTCGCGATTCTGGCATTGGAAATTTATCATCATTTCTATAATACGGTCCATGTTCAGATGACTTCGGACATGATCGGCCAGCCGCACGAAGCCTTCCTCCCGAAGCTGCTGGAAAAAAGCCCGTTCCTCCAGGGGTGCCAGCCCTTTTCTGATCCGCAATCCATCCAGCAATGCATGCCGAAAGGAATCGTTATGAAAAATGCCATGAAAATACGTGCCAATCACATCTTGTTCTTCATTGCAGCTTCCTTCTTCTCGAATGTCCATTTGAATAAAAGGGGAAACGGATCCGATGCGTTCAGATTGTCCCATATGAATCTCATAGCCTTCAACCTGATATGCTCTTCCGGCAAAATAAGCGGTACCTGCCGAACAGGTAGTCACTTTATCCTTTTCCAGGGTCGTCACAATGGGCAGTAATCCTAACCCCTCTATCTCCCCGCAAGGAGATTCCACAGCATACGGATCGCGTATTTTTTGGCCCAGCATCTGATATCCCCCGCAGATTCCCATGACGATGGACTTCCCTTTGCGTTGGAAATCGAGAATCTTTTCATCTAAGCCCTTTTCCCTTAAATAAAGCAGATCCTCTATTGTGTTTTTGCTCCCCGGCAGGATAATCAAATCCGGTTCACCCAATTCTTCCTTTCGGGTAATGAAACGAAGCTGGCAATCCGTTTCTACCGAGAAGGGGTCCATATCTGTGAAATTGGATATCCTCGGGTATTGGACAACAGCGATATCGAGCTCTTTTCTTTCCTGATAATGTGTGCGGTATTGCTGCAAAATGAGGGAGTCCTCGGCATCAATATACAGATCCTTGATATACGGGATCACGCCAAGTACTGGCTTTCCCGCATATTGCTCGAACCAATCCAGACCGGATTTCAGCAGGGTAACATCTCCGCGAAACTTGTTGATAATGACACCGATCACCCGCTCCCGATCCTCCGGTTCCAGCAGCTGCAAGGTGCCCACTAAGCTGGCAAAGACTCCGCCGCGTTCAATATCGGCGACTAGGATCACGGGTGAATTGGTCATTCTGGCAATTCGCATATTCACCATTTCCCGGTCATTCAAATTAATTTCCGCGGGACTTCCAGCTCCTTCAATCACGATTCTATCATAGTTTGCAGCCAAGCGATGATAGGCTTCCTCAATCAGCTTGATGCCGATCGGAAAAAACTCACTGCGATAGGCTTTGGCCTTCATGTTTTGGTAGGGCTTACCATGAACAACAATCTGCGACTCGTTTTCCCTCGTGGGCTTGATCAGTATTGGATTCATGTCCGTCGTGGCAAGCACTCCTGCGGCTTCTGCCTGAACGCCCTGGGCACGGCCAATTTCCTTTCCGTCTACGGTAATATAGGAATTTAAGGCCATATTCTGCGACTTGAAAGGTGCCGTAGCCCATCCGTCTTGCGCAAAAATCTTGCAAAGGGCCGTAACCAGAACACTTTTCCCCGCATCGGAGCTTGTTCCTTGAATCATTAGGGGCAAAGCTCTAGCCATGGACTTTTACCTCCAAGCATTTATCGATCCAACGCTTCACCATCTCAGGATTTGAAGCAAAGTGCAGATGAGTGTAGCCTGCAACTAAATTTCCTTGAACAACCCCTTCGGTTTTCGTTCCGCGTAATCCTTTGGTTTGGTATGCATGGGTTAATTCCGCGTCTGCAGCAAACGTGGAATAATGAAATTCATGTCCTTTCACATGATCTCCATCCCCCAGCAAGAAGTTGCCTTCAGTCCCCGTTACCTCGCGATAGCCCAAAGCTGCTAAGCGCTTTTGCATGGTTACGCTGCCCGGAATTATGCCAACCATAGGGTATGCCCGGTTGTCCGTGGTCTTGATTTGTCGAGTTAAAAACATGAATCCCCCGCACTCCGCCAGGGTAGGCAGCCCCCTCTTGATGGCTGTACGAAAAGATTCCAGTACTTCCGCATTTGAAGAAAGCTGCTCGGCAAATTCCTCGGGGAATCCTCCCCCGATATACAAACCATCCGCTTCCTCCGGTACGCCCTCTCCAGCTAGTGGAGAAAAGAATAAGCACTTGGCTCCGTACAACTCCAGCAGTTCGATATTTTCCGGATAGTAAAAGTGAAAGGCTGAATCTTTCGCAATGGCAATAGTGACGCAAGGTTCGGGCTTTTTAGAAAAAAACTTTGTCTCTGCTTCCACCAATGGTACAGATTCCGCTATGTTCAGGATCTCATCCAGGTCAACCGTTGCGGAAACCAGGTCTGCCAGTCTCTGAAATAAAGGCTCCAGCTCTCCCCGCTCAATCGAGGGCACTAATCCCAGATGGCGTTCCGGAATTTCCACTTCCTCTTCTCTCATTAAATATCCTAGGACAGGAATGCCGCACTCCTGCTCAATCGCAGCTTTAACAATCCGGAAATGTCCTTCACTTCCGACTTTATTTGCAATGACTCCAGCGATTCGGGATTGTTCGCTAAAGCATTGAAATCCTTTGACTACAGCAGCCACACTGCGAGCCATGCTCTGGCAGTTCACCACCAAGATAACAGGGCTCTGCAGCAAAGCACTGATTTCAGCTGTACTCCCTTTATTGCTGGTTGCTTCCTTGCCGTCATAGAAGCCCATGACACCCTCGATAATCGAAATATCGGCCCCATGGCTGCCTCTCTGAAAGATTTCCTTTACCATATCCTCCCTTAGCATCCAACTGTCCAGATTGCGCGAAGCTCTGCCCGTGACAGCTGTATGGTAGGTCGGGTCAATATAGTCCGGCCCGCACTTAAATCCTTGAACCTTATAGCCTTTCCTCTGCAAAGCCGCCATGAGCCCAATGGTTAAGGTTGTTTTTCCGGCACCGCTCCCTGTCCCAGCGATCACGATTCTTCTCTGTGTCATGCAAACCCCTCCGCCTCTTCTTCTCTTTATGCAAACGACATGATTCCTACTGAGATGGTGACGTTACCGGACTTTTTCTTATTCAATACGAGCGGATCGGCACCGCTATACAGCTTGGCAGCAGGTTCGCTTACCCCATAAGCGCCCGTGTATTTAAAGACGGTATCCGATGGATCTTCTATGAAAACTTCGTTTAACTGTTTAGGGGAATACGTTACAAAATCCCAGCCATATTTTTGAGTGACAGCGATCAACCCTTCTTCATCCTTTTTTAAATCAATGGAGCAAATCGCTTTTACACTTCGAATTGAAAACTGCAGGTCATCTAGCGTTTCCTTTATGACTCCCTCAATCTCTTCCGCTGACGTGCCCCGATTGCAGCCCATTCCCAGTACTAGAACCTTCGGACGGTAAAGCACTCCATTATCCAAAATGGCTTCCTCTTCCCGATCGAGCAAGCGGTGAGTCACCACTAGCGCCGCCTGAGGCTGCGCTGCCAAGGCTTCATTTATTGAAGGATATAACCGGATATGGCTTGGCATGGGGGTATCATGCATCCACCACTGGCTTTCTCCTGACTCCTGTACGATCGCCACGTGTTCTTCATTCACGACCGAAGCGCTCACTGGCGTCAGCTTCTCTGCCGAATCCCACTCCCAGCCGAAGCGACGGCCAAACAAGTCAACAGGGATCGTTTTCTGTACATCAGAAGCGGTTGTAATAATCGGTCTGGCCCCCATCGCCGCCGCCACTTCACGGGCGAGCTCATTGGCTCCTCCCAGATGTCCGGAAAGAACGCTAATCACGTTTTCTCCTTTATCATCGATGACCACTACCCCAGGATCCGTCTTTTTATCCTGGAGAAGAGGGGCAATCATGCGGATCACTGCACCTAAGGAAATAATGATGATGAGTCCCTTATAGGCAGGCCAGAGCGCAGGAAAAAGCAGCCGGACGCTGCCGTTAAACATCTGGATGGCACGAGTTGCTTCATCCCCGCGGGCAAATTTCTCCATATAATAAAGATCTGCATGGGAAAACTTTTGGCTCAGGTTTCTGGCCAGTTCCACTCCATGCTTGGTAATGGCAATGATCGCATAGTCCCCTTGCTGGCGGATGGATGGGATTTCGCCTTCTTTTAATGAAATCATGCGTTCTTCACACCTTTGCGGAATCCATGGGTAAATTCTTTATCATACAGCTTGGAACGGTATTCGTCTTTCTCATGGATATCGGGATCCAGCGCCCAGCCGGCTAAGATCATCGCATGCGAGCGAATTCCGTTGGCTCGCATGTCTTCATCCAAATTCCGAAGAGTCGTTCTCACGATCACCTGATCCGGCCAGGTGGCCCGCTGGACGACAGCTACTGGCGTATCCTCGCTCCATCCTGCTGCAACCAATTCCTTCACTACCTTCTTGGTCAAGGTGGCACTTAAGAAAAGCGCCAGCGTGCAATGATGGGAAGCCAAATCCTGCAGCTTTTCCCTATCCGGTACCGGCGTTCTTCCTTCGGCTCGGGTAAGGATAAGCGTCTGGGTCAAATCCGGAATCGTCAGTTCCGCCCCCACAGCCGCGGCGGACGCAAACACCGAGCTTACTCCCGGTACAATCTCATAGCCCACGCCATGCTTTTTAAGCAAAGCGACCTGCTCCATCGTGGCTCCGTATACCGCAGGGTCTCCCGTGTGCAGACGAACGACGGTTTTGCCTTGTTTAAGGCGGTCGACGATGGTTTCAACCATTTCCTCTAGGGCCATCCCTGAGCTTTTCAGAATCTCCGCTCCGTCTTTTGCCTTAGCTACCAGCTCTTCATTGACTAAGGAATCGGTGTACATCACTACGTCTGCCTGCTGCAGCAGCTTCAAGCCTTTGACCGTAATCAGATCCGGATCCCCTGGGCCAGCCCCAACAATATATAATTTCATCATTTTCTCACCACCATTAAAGTTAGGTATTCCAGCTCCGCCCGCTCTAGCTCCCGGACATCTCTCCATATCATTTCTTCGGAAGAGGTCACCTTTGTCACGACCGAAGCTTTATCCGTTAAGTTCAAATCACGCAAGACCATGAGAATGCTGTCCAGCACCTTCGCCACTTTGATGAAGATGACGCAATCGTGGTCAAGAAGCGCTTTTCGCATGGCCTCCATATCTTCTGTGGCTGGAATGATCCCAATTTGCTCATCCCCGTCTGCAAGCGGTAGGCCTAACTGCGAGGCTGCACCGAGAAAAGAAGAGATGCCCGGCACCGATTTGACTTCCACTTCCGGATAAAGTTCGTTCATGAGCCTCATCATATGGATAAAGGTGCTATAAAACATGGGATCCCCTTCGGTGACAAAGGCCACATCTTTCCCTTGGCGCAAATGCTCCCACACCAGGTGGACCGTGTTTGTCCATTCCCGTTCCAAAATCTCCTTATCTTTCGTCATCGGAAAGACGAGACCCAGCATCTCTTTTTCATTGGGGTTTACATACATTTCCATGATGCGATGAGCATAGCTTTTGCTCCCCATTCGCTTCTTCGGGTAAGCGATAACCGGCGACTCCTTTAAAAGTCGAAAAGCCTTTACCGTGATTAATTCCGGATCCCCTGGCCCTACACCTAAACCATATAGCGTGCCTATTCTACTCATTCGATGAGTCCTCCTTTTTTGCGCTGAGCCGTGATGATGTAAATCGGATTGAGACCTTCAAAGCGGGTCATGTTCAAGATCGGCTTGCTTCGGGATACTTGTGCCAGAATGACATCCGTATCCATCCCTTCTCGCCCAAAAGCTTGCATCGCATCATAAAGATTTTCGATCGTTGCTGCGTTCAGCACGATTCTTCCGTTCGGCTTCAAACGCGTGCAGCAAATATGCAAGAGCTCTTCCATTTCCCCACCGGTTCCCCCGAGAAAAACGGCATCGGGATCGGGAAACTGATCCAGCCCCTCTGGTGCTTTGCCATGGATTACCGTGAGATCCGCCCGGAACTTGCTCATATTTTGGCGGCAATTTTCCAGATCTCCTTCATTCTTCTCAATGGCAAATACAGCGCCTTCTCTGGCGATCTTTGCCGCTTCAATCGCTACGGAACCCGTGCATGTCCCAATATCCCAAACCACGCTGGCGGAATGAAGGTTCAGCTGGGCTAAACTCAACACGCGCACTTCTTTTTTCGTAATCAATCCCTTATCAGGCTTTCGTTGGGCAAACTCTCCATCCGGTATCCCGAGGGACCAAGCGGGTGATTTTCCCTTCTTGATGAGAATTACGACATTTAGTTCGGAAAACGACCGATCCAACATTTCCTCAAGGGAATACCAGCCTGCTTTTTCCTGCTGACCGCCCAGATTTTCACCGACAAATGCTTGATATTCTACCATCCCAAAAGAAATCAGATATTTAGCAATCTCCGGGGGACTATTTTCCTGATCCGTTAACAGAGCCACTTTGGCTTTCCCATCTATGCGCTGGGCCAGCCCTTTGATGCTTCTTCCGTGCACGCTGGTCACGTAAGCATCCTGCCAGGACTCACCTATTCTTGAAAAGGCGAGCTGGATGGAGCTGGCATTCGGAAAGATATCTGCGTTGCATTTTTTGGACAAATATCCTCCGATCCCATAAAATAAAGGGTCTCCGGAGGCGAGGACCACGGTTCGCCTGGTTTCCGATTGGAGTCGATCCGCTAAGGCCGTTAGGCCCCCCTTAATGACGATCTTCTCCCCTGTATATTCCGGAAAAAAATCCAGCTGCCGCTCCCCGCCAACCAGAATTTCACTTTCCTTAATCCAGTTCAAATAGATAGGGAGAAGACTTTCCTTGCCGTTATCGCCGATTCCAATGACTTTCATTCGATTATCCATGTAGACTCATCCTTCCTAGCAGCTCACCTTTCAAGGTCGTCAGTACGGTTTCCATTTCCATTCCGCCCCTTACTTCTTGCAATCCGGAACGGCAGCAGTATTCGCTGAGGGTGTGAAAAAAAGATTCGTAACCACTTTCTCGCATCAGGTCCCCTACCTGTGAAGCGGTATTGGCACCCGCGATTTCGGCAACAAGCTCATCCGGAACGCCAGACTCTCGAGCCACTTGGGCTAAAAAGCCGAAATCCACGGGAGCGCTCTTGGAATGGACCATCATCACCCCTTGGGCCACCTTCGAAAACTTGCCCATCATCCCCACCAGCGTGACCTTTTTTGCGTTTTTCCGTTTGCATTGCTGCAAGGAAAAGCCGACAAAGTCCCCCATTTCGATAAAGGCCTCCTCCGCGAGCCCTGGGTAAAGTTCCATGGCGTATTTTTCGCTTCGGCCTCCGGTCGAGAGCACCAAATGCTCACAGCCGTTTTGTACCGCGACGTTAATCGCCTGGACAATGCTCGCCTTATAGGCGGAGGTCGAAAAGGGAACGACAATGCCGCGGGTTCCGAGGATCGAGATTCCCCCGATAATGCCGAGGCGTCCATTTAACGTCTTCTTTGCGATTTCTTCTCCGTCGGGAACAGAAATGACCACCTTTACCCCCCGACGAGTTAAATCATAATCCTCCAAAACCCCTTGAAGCGTCTCCCGAATCATCATGCGGGGTACCGGATTGATCGCCGCTTCTCCGACTGCAACAGGCAATCCAGGCTTCGTCACCCGGCCTACCCCGATTCCCCCGTCAAGCTCTACGCCCATCTCCTTGTTCCAGCAAACCTCAGCGAGGATGAGCGCCCCATGCGTCGCATCGGGATCATCTCCTGCGTCTTTAATTACCCCGGCCATCGCCGTTTCCGCGCTATATTCACTTCTCTCGATGGTAAATGTGACCTCCTGTCCCACCGGCAGGGAAATCGTGGTCTCGCACGGGGTTTCCTGTCGGATGAGAGCTATAAGTGCCGCTTTTGCCGCGGCTGTCGCGCAAGCACCCGTCGTATAACCATGCCGCAGGGATTTCGGCTCTTTTTCCTCCATACTCCTCTACCCCAACCGTTCAGCCATTAATGATATGGCATTGAGAGCTGCAACCGTTACAGGACTTCCTCCCTTTCGGCCCATATTCGTGATAAAGGGAATGTCCAGCTTAGCCAATTCCTCCTTCGACTCCGCTGCCGATACGAAACCGACGGGCATGCCGATGACCAGTCCCGGCTTGGCCTCTCCTTCCTTGACCAGGCGGATGAGTTCCAGCAAAGCCGTCGGTGCGTTTCCGATCGCAAAGATCCCGCCTTCTGCCTCTTTAATGGCTTTGCGGATTGAGATGATGGCGCGCGTTGTATTCAATCGTTTCGCTTCCTCCATCACATCCCGATCGGAAATGAACACCTTTACTTCCCCGCCGTATTTTTCGATCCGCCCCTTGCTGATTCCCACTTGGACCATTTGCACGTCAGCCACAACGATTTTGCCACTGCGGATCGCTTCTATTCCGGCTTGAACTGCTCGCGGATGAAACACGAGGCTTCGTCCCAGGTCGAAATCCGCAGAAGCATGAATAACGCGCTGGACCACTGGATATTGCTCTTCGGTAAAGGGATGCTCGCCCAATTCCTCCGTAATGATCTGAAAGCTTTTTTCTTCAATTTCCTGGGGCTGTACCGTTAGGGGTTTAAACTCCGTATGAAATTCCATGTGCCTGATCTCCTTTCAAGGTTTGGTTGAGTTGCGACAATACACCGTCAAAGTCGGAAAACTTGGTACCGTATTGAATTTGGGGACGAGCGATAATGATCGTCTCAATTTCCATTTCCAATGCCGCTTCCACCTTTTCGTCCACTGCTCCCACTTTTCCGCTTTCTTTGGTTATCATGAGCGTCACCTGATATTGGCTGTACAGCGCTTTATTCAAGTCCTTCGTAAAAGGCCCTTGCATGGCGATAATATTTTTTTGCTCAACGCCCAGCTCCTCGCATTTTTCCATATTGTCTTTTCGCGGAAGCATCCGGGCAATTAGATTGGTTCCCGGTAAACCTAAGAGGCGATCAGCAAATGTTTTTAAGGTCTTGCTGCCTGTGGTCAGCATGATGTTGCCGCCCTTTTTTGCCGCAAGCTCTGCCGCTTGGACATAATCCTCGACGACCGTGACCAGCTCATGCTTCGGGTAGGCCAAATTTTCCCTTTCATAGCGGATATACGGCACTCCGACAGTTTGAGCCCCAGCCATGGCATTTTTAGAAGCCTCCTCTGCGTAAGGATGACTTGCATCGACGACAGCTTGAAATCCTTGCTTCTGGATGAGCTCGGTGATCTCGGAATCTGTTAACCTTCCTACACGGACTGGGATTTGCGCCTCTTCCATTGCTTTTGCCGCATTTTCGGTGACAACTGTCGCCATTAGCGGGAATCCTTCCGCCTTGATTTTTAGGGCCAATTCCCTGGCATCGCTTGTTCCGGCCAATACTAGAATCACGTTATTCCCTCCTTTCCCTTACTTCACTGGTACCGTGTCATGGTGATGATGATCGTGATCGTGGTGATGATGGTGGTGCCCATGATCATGGTCGTGATGATGATGGTGATCGATATGTTCCATCGCTGCGATTCGGTACTGACACGTATCGCAGTTCATTTTCACTTCTCCGCCCAGCGCTTCAATCGCCCGATCCTTAAAGACCTCTTTCAACTGAGGATGGAATCCGAAATAGGGAGCAAGCGTAAATCGGGTATCTGGGTATTGGTCTCTGTACTGCTGTACCATCGCTTCCATGCGCTTGATCAATACCCCGGTAAACAGGAAGTAGGGCAAGACAATGACGTGCTTTGCCCCCAAGCGGATGCATCGTTCCACCCCTTCATCCACTAAAGGCGCAGTTACCCCCATAAAGGCCGGTTCTACCCAGTTGGCTTTGCCTCTTTCCCAGAACAGGCGAGCCATCTTGAAAAGGTCGCTGTTCGCATCGGGATCACTGCTTCCCCTGCCGACAAGCAGAACCGCAATATCTGGATCTTCCTGCAGCGGATCGAATCCGCACTCCTTCATCCGGGAGGCTAAGATGCTCAACACCTCTTCATGAATGCCGATCGGGCGCCCATACGTAAATTTCACTCCAGGGAAACGTTCCTTGATTTCATCGATGGCTGCCGGAATATGGATCTTGGCATGTCCAGCGGCAAAAAGCATCATCGGGATCACTGCCACCTCGCTGGCCCCTCGCTTGACGCAGGCTTCCAACCCCTGCATGACAGTCGGCTGCTCAAACTCCAGGAAACACGTTTCTGCGATCGGTACTTCCAGCTCTGGCAGAACCCCTTCCACAAACTTCCTGACTTCCTCATTTCCCTGCGCATCCTTGCTCCCGTGTCCGACAAATAAAATGGCCTTCATTCCTTACACCCCCATGTTTAATCGCCGCAAGCAGCAGGTTCAATACTGACGGCCGGCATTTCCTGATACCTAAATCCCTTGACTTCTCCTACTCGCTTAAAAAACTTATGGAACCGCTCGTTCGGATAGCCATTTTGTTTAAACTGGGCCACGATCTCTTCCACTAGCGGAACAATCTCTGCCGGCTCAATGCCTTCCGCGACCGGTATGCCGGAATGGGCGTTTCTTCCTACGGTTTTCGCTCCCAGGAATAAGTCAAACTTTCCTTTCCGGAATACGATGCCGATATCTTCCTGAACCGCCCCATAGCAAGCCATTCCGCAACCGTTGAACCCGATCTTGAGCTCTTTGGGCACTTCCATTCCGCCTAAAGATTGCTGAAGCTGCTCCGCATAGGGGATCGGCTCATTCTTTTCCCCATCGCAGAAATCGCAGGCTTTTACCTGAATCACGTCCCCGATGGGCGCTAGGATAAATCCTTCTGTCCTTAAACGTTCCGTAACCTCCTCGGGCTGTGCAGCGGGAATCCGCAAAATGATTTGGTGATGCGGAGTATACTCAATGCTCCCCTTTTCCCCTGCAACCTCCGCAAGGGCAATCATCTGCCGGGGCGTGAATTTCTTGTTGGCAACGCCCGGGCTGACGGCGAATTCAAAAATGGATTCTTGCTGCAATATCGGTTCCGCTTGGTGATTTGCCTGTCCTGTTGGCGGATTGATGAGGGAGAGCGCCTCAGTCGCCCACTCTAAAGGAGTTTTTGGCGTTTCGAAGGTCTCCTGTTCCAAGGCCCAGGGCTCGTTCTCTGCTTTTAGGCGCTGATGCGGCTTTAAGGGCTGTTCATCAGCCGTGAGCGTATATTTGCGCTGGTAGCCGCGGGGGGTAATCATCAACCCGTCATAAAGGAATGTCGATGTATTGCCGATCACTACCGTCGTCAGCATCCCGATGTCATGGTCCAGCATCCTTTCAAGCGTGGTGACGATAACATGCTGGCGATCCCGATAGGCGCTTTTGACAAGGCCAACCGGAGTGTCCGGGGATCGGTATTTTAATAGAATCTTCTGCGCTTCCACGATCTGCCTCGTTCTTCTGCCGCTTCTCGGATTGTATAAGGCAATCACGAAGTCTGCCTGGCCTGCCGCTTCAATCCGTCTCGCGATCAGATCCCAGGGAGTCAGGTGATCGCTTAGGCTGATGGTGCAGGCATCATGCATAATAGGAGCCCCTAACAGCGCCGCGCAGGAATTGATGGCAGATATGCCGGGGACAATCTCCACTTCTACCCCTGACTCCTTCTTCCAGCCCTGCTCTACTAAAACTTCATAGATTAATCCGGCCATGCCATAGACGCCCGCATCGCCGCTGGATATGACCGCTACCTTCTTTCCCGTCTCGGCTTGGCGAACCGCTTCCCGGGCACGGCTGACTTCTTCCGTCATCCCCGTGCTCACTACCTCTTGATCCGTAAGCAGTCCTTGAATCAGCTCCACATAGGTGGAGTAGCCGATGATCACATCGCTTTCCTGGAGCGCCTCCCGCGCCCTCTTGGTTATATGCTCAAAGCTTCCGGGACCAAAGCCAATGACTAGCAGCTTCCCTTTCATGGCTGTACCACCCTTTCTTATTTTCCATACGGTTGGTCAATCAAATAACAGGAGAAAATCCGGCTATCTGAAATTTGAGGGTTCTTTCGATGAAAATAGCAGGAAAAAGCCCGGCTATTTCTTTGAAATGCGCAAAATTTGATAGTTTTGCCTGGCTTAACAGGAAATATGTCCGATTATTTGGCCCTTTTTCTAGCCAAACACTTAAATAGCTGGAAAATCTCCTGTTATTTCGAAAGCTAACGAGACCTCCTGCAACAAAAAGCTGCAAAACCAAAAAAGCACCTCCAACCATGAATGGTTAGAGATGCTTTAATAGCTACTAAAATCATTTCATCAAGAAGACAAAATGGCAGACTGCATCCTAACACTCTCCTATTCCTCGTAGGTTGACCGTGTTAAAGAAATAGGCAGGTCTCCTGACTTAGGACTTCCTTCCAGCGCCTTCCCAGTTATGATTCCAGTGGCTGTTGCTGAAAGCCGCTAATTTTCCATTAGCGTCCATCACAGTGGCGGGACCGTGTCGGATTGTACACCGAGCTTCCCTATTAAGCTGAACCTAGATTCAGCACCTATCTCTTCATTCGCTATTCAATTGTACAACTTATAGATATGGTCAAAAGTTCTTAATATGCCTAAATCATACAGAAAAGCCAGTTGGCATTCAACACCTTATTTCAATTCGATATATGTTCCATTTTTCAGAATGCAGGTCTCTATCCCGTAAAACCCTGCGATGGCTTTGATTACACTGCCATGGGTGATGAGCAAAATCCGGTCGCTGGGATAGGCTGCCTCCAGATAGCGCAAGCCCTGCTGCAGCCGTTCCCGGAAAGAATCCAGGCTCTCTACCCCGTAGCATCCTTCCGCCATTTCCTCCACATCTTCGATCTGGTAGCATTGGCGGATTTCATCGATGGTCTGGCCTTCGAGATCCCCGAAGGAGCGCTCCTGAAACTCGTCGCGCAGTTCGGCCGGAAGCCGCAGAATCTCGCTGCAAAGCGCCGCGGTTTGCTGGGTCCGAAGCAGAGGGCTTGCAATCATCCGATCAAAACGATAGTTTAGTTGGGTTGAAAAAAATTCACCAATCTCCAGGATTTGCTTAATTCCCGTCGAATTAAGCGGAACATCTTTTCTCCCTTGCATTCGCCGCTGTACATTCCAGTCTGTCTGTCCATGCCTTAAGAGGGTGAGTTTCATTTGCTTCTTTCCTTTACCAGAATTTCTCGAATCCCATTCTGCCTATCATAACCAGGGCGAGAAACAGGAGGGATACAAGCTTCATCACCTGTACGGTTTCTCTTATATCCTGAGCCCGGATCGGCCGCAGGGGATCGCCGAGCCTTGCCCGATGGGACGGAACTCCCTGATAATAATTCAAGCCCCCCAATTGTATCCCTAGTGCGCCAGCCATCCCAGCCTCGGTGAACCCGCTGTTGGGGCTCGGATGAAGCCTTGCGTCACGCCGGACGATCTGCCAGCTTGCCGTGCCGTTATGACCTTTTATCCAGCAAGCGACCACGAGAACAGCCGCAGCCAGCCGCGCCGGAATATAGTTGGCCCAATCGTCAAAGCGGGCTGAAGCCCAGCCTAAATTCATGTATCGCTCATCCTTATACCCAACCATTGAATCCAAGGTATTCGCTGCCCGGTAAGCCATGGCTAAGGGTGCACCGCCGATGGCTGCATAAAACAAGGGAGAAAGAATCGCGTCCACAATATTCTCGGCCACCGTTTCGACCGCACCTCTTGAAATTTCCGGCTCATCCAAGTTCTCCGTGTCCCTCCCGACGACCATGGAAAGGGCTTTTCTGGCTTCCGCCAGTTGACCGCTCTTCAAATGCCGAAAAATCTCCATGCCTGCATCGGCCAAGCCCTTCGTAGCAATCGTAGTCGAGATCAGCCAAACCTCCACTCCCCATGCCAGCCAGGGATGGATGGCGCTCAACCCTATCAGGAACAGCCATACGAGAAGAAAGCTTCCTCCTACGAGAACCAGGGGAAATAACAGTCCCGCCCATTTCAGTTGCTTTTCCTTTAAACCAATAGCTCTGATCCCTATTTCCAGCCTGGTGATCAACCGCCCCATTCCTACTACAGGATGAGGCAGGAACCGAGGATCTCCAATCAAGCGATCCAAGAGATACGCGCAAAATAAAGTCATGGCTTGAATCATCCTGTTTATCTCCCTTGCGTCGCAACGGCTTCATAAACCGATTGGTACACCAGTCTCCCAATGGCATTCCCCACCGTCGTTGCTGTTCCGGCAAATTGATGCTCATGCTCCGCTTTTCCTTGCTGGCTTGCCGCTAAAACGATCGCATCGCTTGTCGTTCCGGTCGCAATCCTTCCCTCCGCATCGCAGATCTGAAGGTCCTGAAGCGCGGCCGCCTTCGCTTCCGATGCGGTCATAATTCCGTTGATGATCGCCGATGATGAAAGGCGGCCATCGAGCATAATCAGGATATTGATCGTTCCGAATTGATAGGCAGGAAAGGTTTGGCGCGCCATGCCCGCTCTCGCAGCGTTTCCTGTCCCTGCCGTTGCGCAGCAGACCAGCCGAAATTGGTCTCCGGCTTCTTCATGGATAGAAGCATTCGCAAGCTTGGCCGCTGTCAGCAATCCTACGGTTTCCCCGAGAGGATAGCCCCGGCGGGCCAGCTCTGCCTTGATCATCCCCTGCGGATCGTCGCTTTGATAGGAATGGGAAACAAACCCATTGAAAAAGTATCGGGCATGGGCAAGCCCGCCTCCCCAGAGTGCGCTGCTGCATGAAGCAAGAGGGGCACGGGACCTGATTAAAACATGGTCTATCTTATAATCTATGGAAATGTCCGGCCAAACTTGTGATCGGTAGTTTGCTTGCCATTGGAAGGGTTGTGCCATCCGTTTTCCTCCATTCATTCGTTATTCGGACGATGAACAGACCAGTGGCTGCCGTTCCACGTCGCCTCCAGGTAATTCCCATGGGGCAGCCCTTGCGTATCCCAGAATTTATCCGCAGAGCCCCGCACCCATTTGCTTTCGAAATAGCGGATAACCCCGCCATGGCTAACCAGCGCAATCGTCTCTCCTTCGGACGTGTCCTGAAACAGCCGATTTAGCCACCTGTCTACTCTTTGACCGAAGGCATGCAGAGTTTCCCCCCCAGGAGGGGAGCAATCGAAAGGATTGCTGTACCATGCTTCAACCTGGGAACGGTTAGTCTGCACAATCTGCTCATAGGTTCGCCCATCCCACTCCCCAAAATCAAGCTCGCGAAGAGATGGTATGGCATTCGGTACGAGATTGAGCATTTGTCCCAATAATCTTGCCGTCTCCATACACCTGGCCAAGTCGCTGGAGTAGATCCGGTGAATCGCTAGATTGCTCAAGCGGCTAGCCGTTTTTTGGGCTTGCCGTTTTCCCCTGTCGTTAAGCGGGGCATCCAGATGACCCAAGTATTTTCTTTGGGCATTGGGTTCTGTTTCTCCATGGCGGATCCAAATCCATTTCACCCGAGCCACCTCCAAAACAGGAATAACAGCAAAAGACCAACCGCTTCCGTCCACTCGACCAGTGCGCCGTAAGCGTCACCCGTCAGACCTCCTAATTTCTTGCAAACCCCGACAGTAAACATCCACCCCATAAGCAAAACGACAACCAGCGAAAGCAGACCGGGAACGCCTTCCAGTAGAAGTGCCAAGCTTGCCACAAAAATAAAGCCTATCCCGATCTTCCATCGGGTTAATCCTTCCCGCATCCCTGTACCAATCCCTTGAACCGAGACATAGGGCCAATGCCATATTGCAAAAACGAGCATCAAGCGGGCTAACACCGGAACTAGCACGAGATGAAACGATAGTCCCTTTTGAATGATCTCATAGAGAAGAACGGCCTTCAGAAGAATCAGCAAAATTGCTGCGATGACACCCATCGCCCCTACTCGGCTATCCTTCATGATTCGCAGCATGTCCTCTCGCGGGCGATGGCTGCCCAGCCCATCTGCCAAGTCCATCCAACCATCCAGATGCAGCCCGCCAGTCACAAAAATCCATACGGCCAAAGTCAGCACAGCTGCAACGGGTGGCGTGAGGAGAAAGCTAAAGCTGATTGCGGCCAACCAGAGCAAGGCGCCTATAAGCAGACCAACCAAAGGGTAGTAAGGAACGCTCCTTACCCAGTCCTCCTTGGAATCGCTGAGCCGAGGAACCGGAAGGCGAGTCAGGAAAGCCACGGCATGAAAAAACGGGTTCATCCTTTTATCCTCCAGGGAATCCCCGAGATGACGGCATAGACCTCATCCGCCTCTCCTGCAACCAGCTGATTGGATTCTCCTAAGACATCCTGGAACCACCTGCCCAAACGGGACATCGCGACTCCCCCAAGTCCGACTTCACCGGTAACGACAATGACAGGGATCGGCAGACGACGGACTGAGGCTAGCCAATGAAGCAAATCTTCACGTATTTGTCGGGCAGTTTGCAGATCCCTTATCCGTTCTTCCGGCACTTCTATTAGTCGGTTGCTTATCCAGGAAGAGAGACAATCAAGTAATACCGCATCGTATTCATGGGCCTTCGGCAGCACTGCATCCAGGTGATAAGGGGATTCGACTAACCCCCATCCTGCTGGCCGGCGTTCTTGGTGCAATTCAACTCTTTGCTTCATCTCTTGATCACATGGGATCCCCGTGGCTACATACAAAATTCGGTCTCCTTGATCGCGGGCTAGCTTTTCGGCAAATTGGCTTTTCCCTGAACGAACGCCTCCCGTAACGAGGATGAGGCTCATTGGCATTCCCGCCTTTCCTGATCTGCTTCTTGGAGAGCGGAAAGAAGACGGTCATTTTCTTCCCTCGATCTCACCGCGAGACGGATATCCTGCGGAGTCAAGCCAGGATACATGGAGCAGCTGCGAATCATGATTCCTTTGCAGCCAAGCGCCCATTGCAGATCATCCGCCTTCCAATGGGCAGGGAGGCGGACAAGCAAAAAGTTGGCCTCTCCCGGCCATACCTTCCAACCTGAAAAGCCTGCTAACTCCCGGATCAGATAATTCCTCTCTTCTTTGATCAGACGGATTGTAGCCCTCTCATATTCCTGCTCCTGAAGACAAAGCTCTCCCGCCTGAAGCGCCAGACTATTAACGCTCCATGTGACCTGTTTTCCCGTCATGCCTTTTATGACCTTAGGATGGCCGAGGGCAAATCCAAGACGAAGGCCGGGTATCGCATAAAACTTTGTCATCGATCGGACTATAATCAGCCGAGGGAATTGGCCAAGGCGAGAAAGCATAGTGATCTGTCTCTCTTCGGGCAAAAAATCGATAAACGCTTCATCAATCACCAAACCCGTTCCAAATTCTTCCGTCCACTCGGCCAAACGAGTCAAGTCCTCCATGGAATAAAGAATCCCCGTCGGGTTGTTGGGGTGTCCAATAAATACAAGTTCCGTCCCTTGGAATAAAGCTCGCATCTCATCCTGATCCGGCCGAAATTGAAGCTCTTCTCTTCCGTATATGCCGACCACTTCAGACCCGAATTGCTTAGCCAACTGGGCATATTCGGAAAAACAGGGATAGACGACCCCTACCTTCTTAGGCTGAAGAGCCAAAAGGGCCAACGCCATGCACTCCGCCGCTCCATTTCCAATTATAATTTCCTGTTCATTTACGCCTAGCCTCTCAGCAAGCTTCTTCCGAAACAATCGATGAGCCGGGTCAGGGTAATGAACGATAGATAATAGATGTTCCTGAATCTGCTTGACCACCCTCTGAGGTGGACCCAGCGGATTAATGTTCGCGCTAAAATCAAGAAGCTGGGAAGGATCCTTTTGAAAGGCTGCCGCAGCCGTCATTACATCGCCGCCATGCCCAAAACGCTCGATCCAGCCCATCAGAACTCAATCCCCAAAACCGCAGGAATCCCTTCGTTATAGTAATGCTTGACCGGCTTCATCTCGGTAACCAAGTCAGCAGCATCAATCATCTCCGGTTTCGCGCTGCGCCCCGTAATGACCATATGCATCCCGTAGGGGCGTTCTTTAATCCACTCTATTACTTCATGCAAAGGAAGAACATCAGCGACGGGGAATGCAGAAATGGCCAAAGCATTGTTCAGCTCATCCAAAATGACCACATCATAGGTACCCCGCTTAACCTTCATCCTGGTAAACTCCCAGGCCTCCCTCAGGGCGTTGCGATGTTCCTCCGGTGTCTTGGTCCAGGTAAAACCTATTCCTTTTTGATAAATTTCTATTCCCAGCTTGTCCAGCACGATTTTCTCCCCATAGGTCCGCTCAGGAGACTTGATAAATTGGATGATTAAAACCTTTTTCCCTCGTCCTGCTGCTCGCAAGGCCACTCCTAACGCTGCCGTTGTTTTGCCCTTGCCGTCCCCGGTATAAACCAAAACGAGTCCGCGCTGCTTATCCGGCTTATCCATGTCTCTCCCCCTCTCGAAAAAACAAAACAAAAATTAAAGCCTTGACTCCATAGGGAACCAAGGCTGCTAAAAATCTATCGTCCTGGCCTTTTCCTTTAACCCGAAGGAAAGCACAATCCGCAAACAGGCAGGTCTCCTGGCTCATGGATCAATCGCTTTCCTCTTCCTTCCCATCTCCATAAAGACAGTGGATAACCCGAGAAAAGCTCCCCATTTACAGTGGCGGGACCGCGTTGGAATCTTGGCATCTCATCCCAGATGAGGCTGCCAATCACCATCCTTCCCTATTAACTTCATCCTTCAAGATGAAGACCTGTTTACCATCATATTCTAGTTTAGCTGTAATTATAGTGAATTTTTGCGATTTCAGCAATAGGGTTTCTAAGCTTGCGGCTGAAAAACGGCGGCTTGCTCTTGGCCCATCAAACCGATTCTCCAAACCTTCCCATTCAATTCACTTCACTCATTAAGAGTTTTCGTCCTTTTTCCATATTTAGGCGAAGAAAATAATGTGGCTTCGCACCATATGGGAGTGACCTGATTATGATATAAAACACTCTAAAAAAGTAATTCACTGTCGGGGCAACTTTAACAAAATTTTAATCTGTTAAATGAGTTCTAAACCCCCTGCTTAAAATCTATATATGATAACACGACAAAATCACCTCTTATTCGTAGGGTCAAATTTCGACGCATTATTTAGCAGCATCTTGTGAGCCGCAGATGAAAGGAGAAAATGAATGACCATTGCCAATCGGAATAAAGTTCTTCTTTTAGACATGGATGACGTAACTGTCGACCAATCCTCCACCTGGATAAAACGGATCTATGAGAAGACTGGGACTCTTTATGACCGGGAAGAATGGACAAAGTGGGATCTTTCAAGCATACTTCCACCGGAGATCATGCATATGATCTTTGAGGAAATCAATAAGGAACCGGGTTTCTTTCGGAATCTGCCGGCAAAAGAAGGCGCGATTGAAGGTATTAAGGAGCTGTCCCTCTACTACGATATTGTGTTTGTTACAGCAAGCGAGCATTATGCCTTCCAGGATAAATATCACTGGATTCGTGAAAACCTATCCTTTTTATCAAAGCCCAACCTAGTTCTCACTCATCGCAAGGATTTGATAGTAGGGGATATTATTGTAGATGACGGCCCCCATAATATTCTCAAATCCCCCGTTAAAACCAAGATTATCTTCGATCATCCATGGAATCGCCACATTTCTCAATTTCAGAGGGTCACCCACTGGGATCAGCTCGTCGATTTCCTGATTGCCAAGGCGTACATGACCTCTTCTGTATCATAAAAAAAGCTTTATTGAAGCAATTCAGAGTAGCCAGACCACCTTTAGAGGAAGCCTTTTCCCTAGCTTTACATCAAGGGGTAAACCCTCAAATTTGATAAAATGATTTTATCAAATTTAACCCGGAGGGTTGATGTAAAGCTAGGGAATTTATGCGGAATAAGGAGGATTAATCGGAGAAGCTTATTCATCCTTATTCCGTAGAACGTAAAGGCCTGACCGTGGAAGCCATATTCCATGATCAGGCCTCTATGTATCTCTTTTAGATCTTAAATTTCCCTGCCATCTTTTGAAGGTCCTCTGCCATCCTAGATAGGGAGAAGGCTGCTGATGTGATTTCTTCCATCGTTGCCAGCTGCTCTTGAACAGCCGAGGAAATCTGCTGGGTTCCTGCCGAGGAGTTCTGAGCAATGCCAGTAATGGTGTCCATTGATTCTACCACTTGTTCGCTGCTTGCGGACATTTGCTCGATGTTAGCCGAAACCTCTTCAATCGCTGCATTAAGCGCCAATAGGTTCGTTTGGGCAGCAATACCTGTAATGACCTCGAGGATTTTGCCGATTTCCTGGGATCTTTCACCGAGTCCCTTAACAACATGTGCCAAGCCATTCATTGTTTCATGGATAGAACCCATTTGCTCGGAAGCAGAAGAGATGGCTTCTGCCCCTACCTTCGCTTGCTCTAAAGTATGAGCAGACGAAGCGGATACCTTCTGAGTCGAATTGGCGATTTGAAGGATGCCTTGGGACATATCCGATAGCATTTGGGCGCTTTCCTCCATGCTTGCTACCTGCTTCTCCGCTCCTGCAGCAACTTCTTGGATCGTGGAGGCGATTTGCTGCGTCGCTTGAGAGGTTTGCTCCGCCCCTGCCGTCAGCTCTTCCGCTGAGTTGGCTACTTGCTCCGAGCTTCGTTTCACCTCTAAAATGACTTCCTTCAAATTCCCCCGACAAAACCGGTCAATAAACCTACTTCTTTAGGGAACCTGACAGGAATGACTTGGAACAGAGCCCCATTGGCTGCTCCCATAAAGATTAAAGTCACAAAAAGCAAGGACAAAGCGATGTAAACAGGAGGCAGCGTCCCTACAATAAACATCGTCATGGCTGCTCCAGCAAACAAAATGACAATCAATTTCATCCCACCGAATTTATCCGCCAAGAAACCTCCGATTGGACGAACAAAGCTTCCGGCAAACACAACCAAGGTCACGAAATCCCCCGCTCTAACTTTACTGATTCCATATTGGTCAAAGAAAAAAAGAGTCAGATAACTTGTAAGACCAACAAATCCCCCGAAGGAAAGACTGTAGAAAAAAGCGAATAACCATGGTTCTTTTTGCTTCATCACGCGCAAGTACTCAGAAAACTTCATTGGCTTTGCCGCCGTCGGACAGTCTTTGGCAAAGATGGCGAACACGATAAATGCCAAGACAAGAGGGATTAGAGCTAATCCAAAAACGGTTTGCCAATCATAAACCTGGGCAATGCGCGGTCCAAACAACATAGCAAGCACCGTTCCGCTATTGCCCGCTCCGGCAATCCCCATCGCCAATCCTTGATGTTCCTTTGGATACCAGCGGCTCGCTAAGGGTAAAGCGACTGCAAAACTTGCCCCTGCGATCCCAAGCAAAAATCCGAGGGCAAAAATTTGACTTAAGCTGTCTGCAAACAACCATCCCCAGGTCAGAGGAATCATCGTCAGGACCATCCCAATCATCCCCATTTTCTTCCCGCCAAACCGGTCCGCCAATAATCCCATGGGAATGCGCAACAAAGCACCGCCGAGAACCGGAATTCCAACCATCAAACCCTTTTGCGCAGGACTCAGCCCAAGGTCTTCTACAATAAAAGTACCTGTAGTTCCTAGAATGACCCAAATCATAAAGCTTACATCAAAATAAAGAAAGGATGCTATTAATGTGGGAGTATGCCCTGATTTGGCAAAGTCTTTCATTCTCATTTTCTACACCCCCAAAATTCTAGTTTCTTATGAAGGGTGTGCCAAAAGGCACACCTCAAAAATTTCTAGCATTTCACTTCTGCATTTTTTCTGGAATAATAGTACCACGTGATCAGCAAGCTGATGGCATAGTATCCAATGAAGAGATACAACGCTAAATTCGCTGCGCCTGTCGTCTCAATAGACCATCCGAAGATCTTCGGAATGAAGAAGGCTCCATAAGCAGCGATCGCTGCGGTAAATCCTAAAACAGGGGCTGCCTCCTTGGCCGGGAAAATGAAAGGAATCATGCGGAAGGTTGATCCGTTCGCAATTCCAGTCGTTGTAAAGAGAATCAAGAACATAATTAGGAATCCTGTAAAATTATTGCTGTTTAAGAAGTGGATAACCCCGAAAGTAGCACCGATCATAATGATGATATCCCAGAAGGTAACGAAAGCTCCGCCTAACTTATCGGACAACCATCCTCCTACAGGACGAATCACTGCACCTACCAAAGGTCCTAGAAAAGCGAGATGAATCACATTCAATTCGGCGAATTCAGATTTAATCAACAATGGGAAGGCTGCCGAGTAGCCGATAAAAGAACCAAAGCACATTGTATATAACCAAGTCATGATCCAGGTATGCTTTCTCTTGAAAATGACCGCTTGGTCTTTGAAAGATTGCTTTGCAGATTGCAGATTATCCATACCGAACATCGCTGCAATGGAAACGATGATAATCGGAATAACCCAAATGAATGCTGCATTTTGAATCCATACTTCAGAACCGTTAGCCAATTGCTGATTAACTCCGCCTACTGCGCCAAAGATTCCTGTAGTAATGACGATCGGGGTAAGGAATTGCACTGTACTAACCCCCAGGTTTCCGATACCCGCGTTAATCCCTAATGCTGCGCCCTTCGATTTCTTTGGAAAGAAGAAGCTGATATTCGCCATAGAGGAAGAGAAGTTTCCGCCTCCCAACCCGCAAAGGGCCGCTAAAATAGCCATGGTCGTAAAGCTGGTTTCCGGATTTTGCACCGCAAATCCGATACCTATCGCCGGCAATAAGAGAGATGCTGTAGAAATGACCGTCCAGTTCTTTCCCCCAAATATGCCTGGCAAGAACGTGTAGAAAATCCTTAAAGTCGCACCGGTTAGTCCCGGTAAAGCCGCCAATGTAAAGAGCTGACCTGAAGTATAGCTAAAGCCCACGTCATTTAAGCGAACAGCCACTACGGACCAGATTTGCCAAACGGCGAAAGCAAGCAATAATGCAGGAACTGAAATCCATAGATTTCTCCTTGCGTGCCTTTTCCCTTCCGCTTCCCAAAATTGCTCGTTTTCCGGATTCCAGTTGGCTCCGATCCGCCCGCCTGACTTGATCGTCGGTTTATTTCCGACAGTTCCCGTGTTCATTTTTCATTCCTCCTTCAATAGATTAGATTATTTGTTTTTTAAAACTAAATATTATTGATGATCATCGGGTTGGCCGTTACTACCTTGAACTACCTTGCTGTTCGGTATCACCTCGGCTGATATGTATATCATAAAAAACTCAATGCATTGCAGGTGTGACGAACCTCACATTTCGAATGGGATTCGATTTTTAGTCACAAACTATCTTGTACATATGTCAAGTGTGATTTTTTTCATCGCATTTTGCCGCTGGATCCGATAGGATGGAACGATCATAAAAAAAGAAATGGGGAAGAAACATGCTATCGGCTATCATTCAATTCAATCCATCCTATCCTATTGCAGAAACGCTAGTAGATCATGGCTTTAAACCGTTTGGCGGTAACTATGTGCTGGAAACCAAAGATCGAAAGTAATTGGCTCGCACCGAGCTGCAGGCGGCCCCTGGCGCCCTTACCTTCGCCTTTCCCGGTAATCTTGGCATGGAAGAATATATCGTCATCCATCAAGCTCTAAAGAACATTGTAAAGGCTGCAAACGCATCTGTAGATGATTCTAATAGCTTGCTCGGCTATCTCCCCTCAGGAGAAGGCGCCCATATTCTTACCCGCTTCGAAGCCTGGATTTCGTTTCTATTAGAGGCAAAGCATAAATCCATGAAAGGCCAAAAGGTAAGGGTCATAGAGGAGTCAGGGAGAGTCATCGGGGAAGGATTACTGATGGAGCTCGAAACAGAGGAAGACTCCTTCTTTTCCGTCAAAAAATGCACACTGGTTACCACGTTTGGCGAACAGAGCTTTTCCGGAAAGAATCTGAAGATTGAACCAACGGGGGAGTGGTAGCCTTAAGCGGCCGACATCTCGAAGGGATGATCTTAGTGCTTTCCTCGTTGATGCCAGCAGGCAAAAGTGTAGAATAAGCTCTATTCAAGCCCACTCCGCTGCTTGGCGTGATGAAATTGAAGGGATATAGCTCAGAGGTGGAAGAGGTCGGTGAGGATCACAATTAAAGCGACTTTCCGGAAGGCTAATTGAAAATGTGAGAATCAAAGAAAGCCGATGGTTTCCGCTTGGTATGTGGAGACGATCGGCTTTATTCTTTTCAAATTAAATATTTTATTGCCGTATCTGCTTCAACTCATCCATCAGCTGCCGAGTGCGTTTCGCGTTTCCTTCCGCAAAGTTCTGCAGCCTTTCCTTAAGCATAGGATCTTGATGGATTCTCTCAGCCGTAATGAGGTAAGTGCGCATGAGTTCGGTTTCCAACTCCAAGGAACTCTCCAGTATTTCTGACAAATGGTCTCCCGGGATTTGATCCCGCGATATCTTATCGCGATCATAGTCCAATTCGTGATTCACGTTTGTTCCCTCCCTCCAAGCGATACTCTTCTACATTTTTCGCTTAGAGAGAGTGCATTATTCAAGAAAATAAGGCTTTCCCATTTGCGATTCGCTGCGCGTGGGAAAGCCTTGTTTTCACTTTGAATACTCTTGCTTCCTCCACCCCAAATAGGCTAGGAAGGCAATAACTACGGAAATCAGAGCCATAATCGTAAAGGTAAATACCCTCTCAAATTCCAGTCCATAATACGCTTCTATGGTCCAATGAAGCATCGCCACATTCACCGCTAACGATACAAAGATAATAGCCCACCACATTTTTTTAGGCATCATGGCGAATCTTCCTTCCTGTCGCATAGATCACACCGTCTACCACCTCGACATCAATCATCGGAAGCTCCCGCTGAGGCGGACCTGCAACAGGGTGTCCGTTATCCACGCTGAAATAGCCTTGGTGGCAAGGACAAAGCAGGATATTTTCCTTTGCCTCATAAAACACGGGACATTGAAGATGCGTGCATTTGTTATTGTAGGCTTTTAACTCTCCCTCATGGGTGTGAACCAGAATCGCCGGCTCATGCTCGGTTGGATAATTAAAGTTTAAGGCTTCTCCCTTTGGAAGCTGGGAGAGTTCTCCGATTTTTACTCTTAGAGGATCCGCCTCCCCTTTCCCCATCATCGCTTTGATGGAGAAAGGAACAGTAGCCAATCCAAGAGCCACAGAGGCCCCCACCGCTGTTTTTAGAAACGAGCGGCGATTGTATTTCAACTCATTTTCACGTTCTATATTATCTACGAGGTTGATCATATCATCATTAGTATCCTTTTGGTTGCGGCGAAGCTTTTTTTCATCTGGCATCGCTCACCCCTCCTTTTCCGTTCTAATCCGAATAGACTCCAAAGAATTCCGGCACATAATCCCACTTGTTGCCTTCCTGAGGCTTCTTCCCTTCCACCAGGTTCATCTGGGTACGGCGGCGGCGCAGGGCCTGCATTTCATCAAAATCGATGAAGCGAATCGCATCGCTCGGACAAACGGAAGCACACATTGGTGCAATATCATGCTTCGAGCGGTCATAGCACATATCGCATTTGTACATTTTATTGGCTTCAAAATCGAATTTCGGAATCCCAAACGGACAGCCAAACGTACAGTTCCGGCAGCCAATGCATTTTTCTTCCATGGCAGAGAGAACGACACCCTCTTCCGTGATTTGAATTGCATTAGCCGGGCAAACGCGTGCACAAGCCGGGTCTTTACACTGCATGCAGAGCATCGGGTAGGTCTGTCGACTCTCCATGAAGTCCACATATTCTACATAGTTTCGCTCTTTATATTCGTGATCTCCGCATTCGCGGCATGCCGCTTGACATGAGCGGCAGCCGATGCATCGTTCAAACTCCAAGTACATGATTTTATTCACAGCCGGTTCCTCCTCTAGCTTTCTTTATACTTTTTCGATCTTCACGGCACAGACTTTAAACTCAGGCATTCTAGACGTTGGATCTAACGCCGGATTCGTCAGTTGGTTGACAGCCAGCTCCTTGCCCCAGTGATATGGCACAAATACGGTATCATTGCGAATCGCTTTGGTTAAACGAACATCTAATGTCATATGAGAACGTGGAGTGGTCAGCTTGACTTTATCTCCGTTGCGCAAATTATATTGGCTTGCTAGTTCCGGGTGCATCTCTACATAAGGGAGCGGGCACTGCTCCATAAGGAAGTCGACGCGACGCGTCTGATTTCCGGACAAATAGTGGAATACCACGCGACCAGTGGTCAAAATATGAGGATACTGCGCACTAGGGATTTCCCCGGGCTCTTGCCAGTCCACAACCGCCAAGTTCGCTTTGCCGTCCGGCGTACCGAACTTTTCTTTAAACATGGTTGGCGTTCCAGGATGATCCTCGGATGGACATGGCCAGAATACACCGTCTTCCTTATCGATCCGTTCCCACGTTATACCGTAGTAATCCGCCTTTCCGCCTTTCGTGGCCACACGGAATTCTTCAAAAATTTGTTTTGCATTTTCATAGGGGAAGAACTGGCCTTTCCCCAAACGTCGAGCAATCGCCTGCATGATTCCCCAATCCGGTAAAGACTCGCCCAGTGGCTCTCTAATTTTTCGGATGCGGACCACGCGGCCCTCCAGGTTCGTGGTTGTCCCCTCATCCTCTGCCCATGAAGTTGCCGGCAGTACAACATCTGCGAACTCAGCGGTTTCGGATAAGAATAAATCGCTCACGACCATGAAATCCAGCTTGCGGAAAGCACTCCATACATGTTCCGTATTCGGTGCAGAAACAGCCGGGTTGCTGCAGATCACGTGCATGGCACGTATATTGCCGGCATGGATCTGATCAAACATTTCGTAAGCAGATACCCCTGGCTTCGGCATATCCTTCGGATCCATTCCCCAAACTTCGGAAATGTACTGAACCGCTTCTGGATCGGTAATTTTGCGATAGCCTGGAAGAAGATCCGATTTTTGTCCGTGCTCGCGTCCGCCTTGGCCGTTTCCTTGTCCAGTAAATGTCGCTACCCCGGAAGCAAACTTTCCGATTTGCCCGCGAAGCAATGCCATGGAAGTGTACAAGGATACGTTATCGACCCCTTTGGACTGCTGCTCTGCTCCCCGTGCAAACATCACGACAGAGCGCGGAGATTGCCCGTATATATGTGCTGCCTTAATTATTTTATTCATATCAATGCCTGTAATTTTGGAAGTGTATTCCGGCGTAAACTTCTCAACCGCTTTTTTCAGCTCTGCATAGTTATTGCAGCGGTTAGCCACATACTCTTCATCTACGTAGCCATCCATGATCAAAATGCGCATGATCCCATTCGCTAAAGCAGAATCCGTTCCTGGCTTCAAGTCCAAATGAACGTCGGCAATGCGTGCCGTTGGAGTTTCCCGCGGATCCACTACGATCATTTTGGCTCCCTTGTCTTTTGCTCTCCACAACCATTGAATGCTCGTAGGATGACATTCAGCCGTGTTGGAACCCGCAATGAAGAAGCAATCCGTATGCTCAAGCTCTGGCCAAGGCAAGGTAGAACCACGGTCCATTCCTAGGGTCTTTAGAAATCCGCCCGCTGCGGAACTCATGCAGAATCGTCCGTTATAGTCGATGAAGCGAGTACCCAATACGGCACGTGCATACTTCCCTACGAGGTAGCACTTTTCATTGGTCATGGACACGCCCCCAAATACAGACAAGGCATCTTTTCCGTATTGCTGCTGCAGCCCCTGAAACTTTTCCGCAATCAGGTCGAGCGCCTCTTCCCAGCTGGATTCCACAAATGTTCCGTTTTTCTTGATCAAAGGACGCAAGATCCGATCCTTATGCTCGATCGTCTGATACGCTGTAACCCCTTTCGGGCACATTTTTCCATTCGTCACCGGCCAATCATAGCGCGGCTCCACCCCAACGACCTTCCCTGTCTTTTCCTCTACTCGGATATGCATCCCGCACTGCATGCCGCAATAGGCGCAATGGGTAGTAATCAGCTTTTCTCCTGGCTTATGAAGATTCTTCACCCAGTCTTTGGTTACAAATTGATTCATTTTGTTTCCCCCCCATTATTTTCCTGATACTTTTTTCTCTTTTTTCTGCGGCAAGTTATAGAAATCATCGGAACGCTTTTTTCCGAAGCCAGAAATGTGAATATCGTTCATTGTCCGAATCGGACCATAAGGATTCCCTTGCGGGGCTTCCATGTTCATTTGCTTCATTACGCGGATTCGTCTGCGGCAAGGCTGGCAGTAATCGGCCAAATACGTACCATCCGCCATTTTCAAGTCAAAGCTTTGTGCTGCCAGAATTTCCTTCACATCAGAAATCTGGTCATCATTGCTATAATTCGTTCCGCACTTCTTACAGGCTCTTGCATCCACTTTGACAACCTCCTGATAGTTCATCGGTACCGCTGTCGCTAATGGGCGAATCGGCAAATGGAACAGCTTTCCGAATGGGAAGTAAACAAGGAAGATGACTACCGTGATTTGATGAACTACAGTTAGGTATTGGTGCATCCAACCGCCTAAGAATTTGTAGGATACGGTTAGAACCAAGCCAGTCATCGTTACAGCAAGCAATAAATAAAGGGGAAATAAATCATACTCGGCGCGCTGCGTCACCTTCACATCTTTTTCCTTGATTCGTCTAACAATAGCCATAATTACGCCTACCATCACCATAATGGCGGTGATATTCAAGCCGTTATATACCAGCTCAGCGAATAATCCGTTAGCAGCCATTTTGATCGTTGGTACACCCATCACAATAATCTGATAGGTTAATGGGTCAACCAGCGAAAAATGAAACCATCCGAAGGTAAGGCCAAAGGTAATGGCCAGTGATCCCAGACACCCCCAGGCAATGAGGAAATGCTGGATTCCCCTGTAGATTCCACGCTTAAAGATGAACTTTTGCAAGATAATATTGTCTATGGCCGTTTTCGCTATCGAGCGGATGTTGCGTCCTGCACGATCGGAAGTTTTTAAATTTCGTATAGACCGCGCGACCATCTGTCGAGTGGCCGGACGAATCAACCAGGAGCTCATCCGGACCGTAATGCCAATGGCGAAGATAAAAGAAGAAATCATATACCCTAAAAGAGCCATATCAATATGGGTAAAATTTTTTGTTGCAATCACCATCGTGCCAAACAAAATCAGAGTAACAAAGAAGGCGTACATACTTGTTTTTGAATAAAAGGACCGTTCAAAGGACTTCATGTTTCCTTTCTCCTTTTCTATAGTTTCATTTCGTTTTGGGCCTCATCAACGAATGCTTCGTAAGGTTATTGTAGACTGAACAAGATTTAAGCTCTGTGAATTAAGTCACAGGTTGAAGTGACAAACTTTTGAACAAAGACCATCTATTGTCTTTTTGACGTGTGATAAAGTTCACAGGCAAACCTTCGTCATCCTTCTAAGATAAGAGTAATTAGAAATAAGGAGTTGTGACATAAGCATGCTTAATGGAGAAATCATTGCTGTTACGAGCGGCAAGGGAGGCGTGGGCAAATCTACTGTCTCCGTTAATTTAGCTCTTTCCTTAGCTAGGTTGGGGAAAAACGTAGCTTTAATTGACCTGGACATCTACGGATTCAGCGTCCCGAAAATTCTTAATATTGCCTCTAAGCCTAAGACCATGAACGGAAAGATCATTCCCGTGGAGTCGCATGGCGTCAAAGTCATGTCTATGGGGTTTCTCGTTAAGGGAAATGACCCGATTGTCTGGAGAGGCCCGATGCTCGGTAAAATCGTGGAGAACTTTACGAAGGATGTCATCTGGGGTGAACTGGACTATGCCGTTCTTGACCTTCCGCCAGGAACAGGGGATGTGGCCTTGGACCTTCATCACTTCATCCCCCAGAGCAAAGAGATTCTTGTTACGACACCGCATCCGACAGCGACGCATGTGGCTGAACGGGCGGGAACAATGGCTCTAAAGACAAAGCACGAAATCCTTGGCGTGGTGGAAAACATGAGTTACTTTTCCCCTCCTCATAGCGAGGAAAAATATTACTTGTTTGGAAAAGGCGGCGGGAATCAGCTAGCAGAAGAGCTTCATACTGAAGTCATTTCCCGTTTGCCGATGGAACCGCCAAGAGAAGGCAGTGATACGCCATCGGTTTATGAGCCGGGAAGTGTCTTATACGATCGCTACATGGATCTGGCTCGAAAAATTGATCAGTCAAGTGAACAAAAGTGACCCTCAGTTATCCTGCAGGGTCTTTTTCTTTATATCGTATTGATGTCATAAAGGTGTCACACCTCCTCGCAAACGATGAGGCATATAATAAAACATAGTAGGTTCTTGGCATTTCAAACATATCAAAGGTGATAAGCAAATGAAATGTTCGGCGAAGACGAAAAAAGATACACTTTCCGTGGAGTTAAAAGAGCTTCTGGATTCAGCAGAACACACGCTGAAAACAAGAAAAGGAACATACCTGTTTCAGGAGGGACGGGAAGCCAAAGAGCTTTATCTCATTCGATCCGGCAGGATTCAAATCAGCAAGATTACGCCGGATGGACGAGAGCTTACGTTAAGAATTTGTTCAAAGGATGACATTGTCGGGGAACTGACCCTTTTTACGGATCATGCGAAATATCTCCTGAATGCCAAAGTGCTGGAGAATGGAGAAGTCGCTGTCATCAATAAGGAGGATCTGGAGCAAAAGCTCTTTGAAAATCCCGCTCTGGCCTTTGAGTTCATGAAATGGATGAGTGACCATTTTCGCCGCACCCAAACCAAATTGCACGACTTGGTCCTCCATGGGAAAAAGGGAGCTCTGTTTTCTACGCTTATCCGGATGAGCAACAGCTATGGCGTGCAAAGCGAAAAAGGGATTTTAATTGATATCCCCTTAACGAATCATGAGCTAGGCAATTTCTGCGGAATTTCACGCGAGACCGTGAACCGAATGTTGAGCGAGCTGCGCAGCAAGGAGATTCTCTCGGTTCATAAAGGACGTATCCTGATTCATGACCTCAATTTCCTCAAACAGGAGATTAACTGCGAAGAATGCCCCATTGTCACCTGCAATATCGAATAGAGCTGAGGATATCTAGTCATCCCCAGCTCTTTTTGCTGCAATGAAGCTTTTTTACTCCTCCCAAGGCCATTCGCTTCCCTCTTGGTCCTCCAACAGCAAAACGTCAACGTCTCGCCCTTTCTCATATCCTCTCGTCCCTCCGGGCAATATCATCAGAGAGTCCGACTGGGCAAGAGAAGTGACTACATTGGATTTATCCAATCCAGAAGGAGATACCACAACCCTTCCCTCCCGATAAGCTATTTTACTCCTTACAAACCGGGTAAAGGGATTCGCCTTAAGAAAATCCGTATCCAGCATAGCCTGTATTTTCTTTAAATGCGGGTTAGGAGTACATAATAGACTTCTTACCACAGGCCGCACTAAAAGTTCAAAACCGACATAGCAGGCCGAAGGGTTTCCGGATAAGCCAAATAAAAGCTTACCCTTCCAGGACGCTACCGTTGTCACGCTGCCTGGACGCATAGCAATCTTATTAAATAGAACTTGGGCGGTTAATTTTTCGTAGATAGCTGGCATATAGTCATAATCGCCTACAGAAACCCCGCCTGTGGTAATGAGAATATCCACCTCTTCCAGAGCGTTATGAATCTGCTCGTAACAGGTATCCAAATGATCCGGGAGCTTACCCATATACTTCGGCTCTCCTCCGGAACGGGTAATCTGAGCCGCAATCATATAGGAATTGCTGTTGCGGATTTTCCCGGGGACAAGCGGCTCATCGATATCCAACAGCTCATTGCCCGTCACGAACAATCCGATCACCGGCTTTTTTGCCACCGTCACCTCTCGATGTCCCAAAGTGGCCAACAGCGCTTTAACCCCTGGATTAATGACGGTTCCTTTGGAGACTAGAACAGTTCCCGCTTTGGCATCCTGACCGGTAAAAATGACATTATCTCCCGAACGTACAGGCCTCTTGATCCGAACCCTCTTTTTCCCATCACAAAGGACATCTTCCGTCAGCTCCAGCATAATCACGGCATCCGCTCCATGCGGCATTTGAGCCCCGGTCATAATCCGAACGGCTTGACTCTCTCCCACGGTGACACTAGGGACCGCTCCTGCCCCCACTTCTTCTAAAACCTCGAGGTCAACGGGCTGCTCCATGCTTGCTTCTTGCAAGTCTGCTGCACGTACAGCATAGCCGTCAAATCCCGAACGATCAAAGGAAGGGATCGGCTGCTCCGCGATTAAATCTACTCCCAAAAACCTCCCATCGCTCCATTCGATCGGAACCTTTTCCAGCTCTACTCCCTTCACCTCCCGCATTACTTTTTCAACCGCTTCACGAACGGATACCACTTCTCTTCTTTCTACCAATCTCTTCACTCCTATCTTATAAGCCTCCTCGGGCCTAAAAAAAGAACAAAAGGACAACTATAAAGTAAAGGGAATTTAGGATTTCCCATACTCCCACCTTTACGGCTGACATTTTTCGCCCGTAAAAGCCAATCGCCCGAACGGCACTTGGCGCATAAGCCAGAGCGAGCAGAGGCAAGCCGATACCCCAGCAGCCGGCGACCAGCACAAGATGATATCCCCAAGATATCCAACGGTACTTGGAATTGTTTTTTTCCCGTATCATGGTCTTTACAAAAAACGTACTGCCTACAAAAAACAGCATAGACAGTCCCCATACTCCCCACCCGACTGAATCCAGTATACCAGTTCCTGCATAGTAGCTGGCAAGTCCTCCAATGCTAAACGCGGCTATGGCACAAAAATCGTTAAGGAGCGCCCGTTCCTTATTCATTCTGGCAAAGTAGGCATTCACGGCGAGGAAGGGAAGCATCGCCAAGCCAAAAAACATGAACTGCCATACGCTAAATAAGGGAATGACCAGCGTAACGGCTGCCATACTCATATATATCGCTAGCCATTTTAAATAATAGCGTTTATTTTTGCCTTTCACAGCCATCAATAAGGGATAAGTGGCAAAATAAAGCAAAAGCCAACCCATGAACAAAGGGAGGTGCAGCCACGAGGGCTGACCGGCTGCTATGCCTAATGCAAAAGGAAGCATGAGCATGGCCCAAGCACCATGCTGCTTGGGGACTAGCCACTTCATTTTCCTCACCTCATTTCAGCTTGATTTTTACGCAAGGCTTTCGGGATGTATACACAAAACGGTTCGCTCTCAAGATAGTCCCCCGTCATGGCATAAGCTCTGGAGCGTGAACCGCCGCAAACGTTTCTGAACTCGCAAACCCCGCACTTTCCTTTGTATTGGTCAGGGTTTCTGAGTGCTTGAAAAATGGGCGATTGGCGATAAATATCGGCAATCCCCTGTTCTCTTACATTTCCTGCCTTCACAGGCAATAACCCGCTCGGATAGACATCCCCGATATGGGAAATGAATACAAATCCATTTCCATCATTAACGCCTTTTGGAGCTCGCCCTAACCCATCAATTTGCCCCGTCGTGCCCCTCATGAGGGCATCTTCATATTGGATGACGTCTGCCGGATTGGACTTCTCTCGCATTTTCTGCTGAATGACCACCCGGCGGTAATGCTGTGCCGCTGTTGTCTTAATGTCAAATGGCGCACGTTTGCTTAACTCATAGAGCCAAAGAAACACTTTCTCATGCCCCACGGGAGAGATCATATCGGAGTCCTTCCCCCTGCCGGTAGGAACAAGAAAAAACACGCTCCATAGCACGCAGTTCAATTTCTCTACCAATTCCGCCATTTCATCCAAATAATGAAGATTATAGCGGGAGACCGTCGTGTTTATCTGAATCGGAATTTCCAATTCATTCAAATATTCAATGGCTTTCATCGTTAAATCAAAGGATCCCGAAGTGCCGCGGAACTGATCATGAATTTCCGCACAGGGACCGTCAATGCTAAACGCCCATCGGGATAATCCCACTTCTTTCGCTTTGCGAATCGCTTCTTTCGTTACATTCGGCGTAGCGCTCGGTGTCATCGACACCCGAATCCCTTTCTTTATCGCATAATCCGCCAATTCGTAAACATCTTCCCGCATTAAGGGATCTCCCCCTGAAAAAACCAGCATGGGATTTCCCATTTCTCGAATATCATCAATCAATTTCTGACCTTCTATAAAAGTAAGCTCTCTTGGATCTCGCTTGTACTGGGCTTCTGCCCGACAGTGCAAGCAGTTCAATTGGCATGCTCTAGTCAATTCCCAAATGACGATAAAGGGATTTTGATTATAATCCATAGGTAACATGTGAATCTACCCCACTTTCTTTCACCTGACTTTGACTTTATTCTACCTGGATGAAAAGCTTGACGGAGTGACTGTTGTCACATAATCGGAAATCACCCCACAAAAATAAGCGTGAAACACAGCTTTACGCTACGCTTGCACGCTTATATTCTAAAATCTATAGGAATCTCTCTATAATTCTTGGTTTTATCTCTATGCAAACGAAGTTCCAACATCCCTTCCCGATAAAAAGCTTTGCTTCGTTCCCAGCATACTTTGCCGGGCAGATGAATCAATCGTTTTTTGCGGGTAATTCCTGCTAGCACCAATTGATTCGCTTCCGTCCATACTTTTATCCGCTTCGGATCACAATGAGGAGAGATGGGAACTCGTACAATCATCTCTTTCTCAGTCTCATACAGGTTATAATGAAACTCTTTTTTTGCCGCTTCTTTTCCCGCCTCTTCAGGAAGAGAATTTTCAAGCATCGTTTCTATATAGTTATCCAGCCAAGAAAGATCCAGCTCAGGGACCGGCTGGTTTTCGGTTAGTCCTTTCATGTTCTTGAATTGATCCTTGAACTTTTTCCAATCATATGAGGCAAAATCCTGATTAAAAAAATCACTCATAGCTTCTCCTCCACCTATTGCCCAGAGATCTTACCCCAGTGTATTCATCTGTTCCAATAGGCGTGCATAGTGAACAAAAATAAGCCCACCCAAAGGCGGGCAGGCATGTATGTTGAGATCTTTATGCTTTTTTCCCTCTCATGGGAATTTTGAATACAGACCATCTTTCACTATCCATTGGCATTGCTCTGTATTTCGCGAGTTCTTCCTGATTCAGTTGGTAGCTAACCACTTCCCCATGCTGACAATCCGGTTGATGGACATCATCACGTGGAACAGCCGTATGCTTAGCTACATGCGAAATTCTGCCGAAAGTCATTTCTAGCTCCTCCTTTTACCTGTACTTGTTTGGTACCATGAGTCAGCTAGGGTGATATGAACATTGGCGTACTGCCAGAGCCTACCTTCAGTGTCCTGACCTGTAAGGAAGCAGTAGGTACCCTAATTATTACATATTCAGACAGTTAAAGCAATTGGTAGATCCAGGCTCACCTCTCTCGCAATTTATCGGTCCACTAGCACAAACCCGCTTTCCGTCGCGTAGTCAATATGTAAGGTCTTAAAAATAAATCTTTTAGAATAGGGATCCAACAAGACGCAGACCCCCCTGACATCCATCGCCAAGTCACCATCCCTAAGCTCATCCAGAGTTAGGTGAAACACAACCGAACCTCAACAATCGCCATTCGGCTTCGCCTTGAGGCGGACTGCTGGATTTTCTGTGGCATCATTATGGATCCTTCGAAGGATTTCCTTCCATGCGGAATCACTGATTTGAATCAATACGCTTCCCCTCCATGAAGGAAAAAGGCGCCTTGGATCAGCGCCTTTTTCTCTTATAATGTAGTTTCTATTGAATGATCTGACCGCAGCTCTTCGAGCCTATCCACATCTTCCTGTCCTTTGCTTCGATTTAAGAAGAGGTTTAATCCGATAGCCGAAAAGCTTCCAATGACAATTCCATTTTCAAAAAGCAGTCGGATACTTTCCGGAATACCAGCAAAAGCAGCCGGCACAACAGATGCCCCTAATCCAATGCCAACAGAAACGGCAACAATTAATAGATTTTCATTTCTCCGGAAATCTACCCGGGAGAGCATCTTGATCCCGGAGGAAATCACCATCCCAAACATGGCAATCATGGCCCCTCCAAGGACGGGATTGGGAATGATGGTCGTAAGTGCAGCCACTTTAGGCAATAATCCTAGTACCATTAGAATGACTCCAGCTGCAATGACCACATTTCGGGTTTTCACTCTAGTCAGCGCCACCAACCCTACATTTTGAGAAAATGTAGTATATGGGAAGGCATTAAATATACCACCCAGGACGACAGCCAATCCTTCCGCTCTAAGTCCTTTTTTAATATCGCCAGAATCTATCTTTTTCTCACACACATCCCCTAATGCTAAGAAGACACCTGTCGATTCGATCATGCTGACGACGGCAACTAGCACCATGGTTAGAATGGCTGAAACATGAAAGGTTGGGATCCCAAAGTAAAACGGCTGGATCATGTGGAACCAAGAGGCGCTGCCAACTGCAGAAAAATCAACTATGCCTAAAAGCCAAGCAATGAAGGTCCCTATAATGAGCGAGGTTAGAACAGAAACGGCTCTCATATATCCTTTGAAATACCGGTTGATGACAACAATCAACACGAGCGTTAAGGCCGCAAGGAATAAATTTCTCGGTTGTCCAAAATCAGGTGCCCCCACTCCCCCGGCAGCATTATTTATGGCCACAGGGATAAGGGATACCCCGATAATGGTAACGACGGAGCCAGTTACAACAGGGGGGAAATATTTTATTACTTTACTCATAAATTGAGCCAGGATCATCACGATAATACCAGAAGCAATAATGGCCCCATAAATAGCTGTTATTCCTTGCAGATTCCCGATTGCAATCATCGGCCCTACAGCTGTAAACGTACATCCTAAGATGACAGGGAGCTTAATTCCAAAGTGTTTTCCTCCAACGACCTGAAGCAAGGATGCGACGCCGCAAGTAAATAAATCAATGGATATCAGGTAAGCCAGCTGCTCTGGGGTCATGCCCACGGCAGGTCCGACTATAAGTGGAACAATCACCGCGCCAGCGTACATGGCCAATACATGCTGAAAGCCTAATGTCCCGATTTTCCATGCGCCCAGCTTTTCCATTCTTTTACCTCCCTAGATATAAGATAGCCTGACCCGATTTTTTCCGCTAATCCCTCCTCCCGAAATGAATCTCATCTTGCCGCTGCCGTGCACTAATAATTTATTCTAGGTCTGTCTGCTTTAGTCCATCTTCATCCGTGAAGAAGCCAAATTTACCTCGTGACAACGCATCACAATTTCATTTATCATAAGAATAAGAAATTCTTATAAAAGGGGTGAAGGCATGAAGCCCATCCGTGTTGCTGTTATAGGAGCGGGGGATCGCGGTAATATATATGGTGATTATGCCCTGCAATTCCCCAATCAGCTTCAGGTCGTTGCCGTAGCAGAACCTGATCAGGCAAGAAGGAATCGCTTTTCAGAGAAACATAGCCTTTCTCGCGACTTATCCTTTGAAACCTGGAATGATCTTTTTTCAAGACCCAGACTATGTGATGCTCTCATTATTACTACTCAAGATCAACAGCATTACGAACCCGTCATGAAGGCTCTAGCAAAGGGCTATCACCTTTTGGTAGAAAAGCCGTTAAGCCCTAGCCTTCAGGAATGCGAGGAAATGATTTCCGCTGCAGAGGAATCCCACTCCATATTCATGCTTTGCTATGTCCTTCGCTATACCCCTTTCTTTCAAAAAATAAAAGATATCATTCAGGAAGGGATCCTTGGAGAGATTCGCCATGTTGCCCTCGATATGAATGTGGCATATTGGCATCAGGCCCACAGCTACGTTAGGGGGAATTGGCGTTCAAGCCAACAGTCGAGTCCGATGATTATGGCGAAATGCTGCCATGACTTTGACATCCTTTCCTACCTCATCAAGAGGGATTGCCAACGCCTCTCTTCCTTCGGTCATCTTAGTCATTTCCGCCCGGATCAAGCTCCCCCGGGATCGACGTTGCGCTGTACGGACGGATGCGCGATCGAACCGGGTTGCCCCTACTCTGCGCTTCGTCTGTATCTTGGCGACAACACGGGTTGGCCTGTTTCAACGATCAGTACAGATTCTAGCTTGGAAGCTAGGAAGAAAGCGATAGAAGAGGGACCTTTCGGAAGGTGCGTCTATCACTGCGATAACGATGTGGTAGATCACCAGGTGGTCCATCTCGAATTCGAGGACCATATTACCGCGACGCTTACGATGAGTGCCTTTACTGATGAGCTTTCCCGCACCATTCGTATTTTGGGCACAAAAGGAGAGCTGGAAGGCCATATGAAGAAAAATGAATTGACCGTCCGTCCTTTCGGGCGGCCTTCCCAATCCATTACCGTAGCGCCATCTGCTTTTGGTCAACATTCAGGAGGAGATTTCGGGTTAATCCAGCACTTCGTTCAGCAATTGCAAGGTAAAGGGCTAGGCCCATCTGAGCGCCCTCATGATCTCCTATCCAGCCATATTCTCTCCTGGGCCGCCGAGGAATCGAGATTGAGCGGTAGAATGATAGAGATCCAAGATCTAAGAAGGCCCGGACAACTTTTAAAGAGGTGATCGCAATGATCACCTCTTTGGTGTGGGTTTTGTTTGGTTACGCGTAAATTTAAAAATTTCCGCATAAGCCTCCAATTTTTCCGCATAACCCTCGAAATTTTCCGCATATCCGACTAGCACACTCCAAGAATCCACCCTTCGCGCTCCGATGCGGTCTGTTTCTCCTGTTCAGTGAGCGTATCTGCTTGAAAGTATCTTACTAGCGTGCCATTTTGGTCTCTTTCTCGCAACCAAGCGGCAATGACGAAGGCATCCTGAGCATCCCGCGGCCAATCATGAGGAAAACCAGGGTCAAATCGCTTAAAACGCTGAAAAAGAATCGCAGGATAGACTTCGGCCAAGACGCTCTTTTCTGGGGGAGGCTGCCAGCCATCGTATGGCCAGACATGGAGCAGATCCCGGAAAGCAGTCCGCAGCTCATAAATCCACGGCAGTCCCGCGTGAGTGGAATAGGAGACAGCTCCCGTCATTTGTTCAAAGTTCCAGACGCTTTTGGCTGAAGATGTAAAGGTTTCTGTCTTTCGCAGCTCGGTTGAATTCGGATAGCCTGACACTTTTTCTCGGCACACCCTCACCGACTCTTCCTTTGTATTCCACAAGGCTTGAAAGTGCTTAAGAAACTCATCCCAGTTTTGCAGGTCATGTTGCACAAAATACGAGAGGGGAAATGACAGACCATGGTCGATCCCAATGGCCAGTCTCTGGTTTGAATTCTCTAATGAACTTCTTAGATACTCATAAACCTCTTTGCGTGACCAACTGAATGTCCGAATATGACCGCCCGGTGGAGAAATTCGCTGGCGCTGACCTTCTGGGTCCATTTCAACCACTTGGATCCCTGAGGTGCGTTGATCCGGTTCCCCTCTTCCCGAGTAATCAATCCCAATATAGCGATCAAAAGTCATAATCGAACTCCTTTCCCTATCACCAACCATTCTAACCATTAGACTTTGGAATAACAAAGAAAAAAGGGAGGTGAAATCACCTCCCCAAACCTAGGATAGAAGCTAGTAACAACAGCCGGATTGGAGTGTTATCCACTCCCCTCTGCCATCCCCCAGATCCGTGGAAGGCAGAAAGCAGTACATAACCTTGATGAGGGTGTCCCAAAGGAAGATCAATAAGTGGAAAAACGCCAATTAAAACCAAAAGCAACAAAAATAAAGGCGGAGTAGTTGGATAATCGCCAACTAATTGAACTCTATTGCTTTATTTAGTGCGTTTCACGGCCTTTAGTGGGCGTTATTCCACCTAGTTGAATTGGAGGATTTCCACTTAACTCCCCCAACCTTCAGGACTGCTCCCCCTAGTACTCTACCGTTGGGCCAATACTTGCAATTTGAGCGAGGTTACATGAAATCCGTTCACGGGTGCCATATCCTGCGAGCAAGTGGAAACGGCGACCACCACATCATGCAAAGCTTTGAGCTGCACATAATCTCCCGGCTTGGAAAGCGGTTCTTCAATGACATAATCCCAGTTTTCATCCAACACGTTATTCATGAACCAGTTAATCGGATCGGGAACAGGGAGATGGTCAAGGTGATATTTTTTCAACGCTTCCCGCAAATTATCATGGCAGTTGGGATGGTCGTCCATATTAAAATCCACCTTATATCGCCAGTAATCGCAAGCCGGAAAAAAGAAGTCATGCCTTCCTACCGTATCCTTCACCATTTGCATGAGAGGCCTTCGCTGGTTGCTGTATAGATAATCCCCTATCTTCAAGCGGATGCTGCTTAAAGAAGCTCTCATATGTACCGGGGATACGTGTTCCTCGGGTGACGCATGGTTAAAGCAGACAAAATCTCCTACCTGTTTGCCTTCGACATCAATAATGACCAATTCTTCTCCCGCCCGCACCAAAACACTTCGCCCAGAGTATGGAGGGATTACGATTTCTTCCTTAATATATTGCATTTCTTCCTCCTCCCTTCAGCCCCTTGAACTCTAGTCCACAAAAACAGCTACGGCACGAATCGGTGAACCGGTTCCTTTCCTGATCTTTAAAGGCAAGCCGAAATACAAGAATCTTTTCCCTGCAATCTGATCCAGATTGCATAGATTCTCTGTGTTCGTGATGGCAAATTCCTTACAGACCTGATGACCTGAGTACCTCGGATCATCTGGATGGTCAATTGCCGGAGCATCGACCCCGATATTGACAACCCCCTGCTGGGCCAGCCATTTGGCTGCCTCATACGTCAAGCCGGTATATCGGGTCAGCCATTCCTCGGTACCATAGGAGCGGTTGTAATGACCCGTATAGAGGAGAACAATATCTCCTTTATCGATATGCAGCTTGGATTGGGCCAGCGCATTTTCCAAATCGCCTCTCTTGATATAAACCTCGGGAGGAATGTGGGACAGATCGAGACAAATAGCCGGGCCATAAAAGTATTCCAGGGGCATCTCATCGATCGTCGCTCCCTTGGGATCATACTCATAAACCGCATCACTATGCGTCGGTCCGTGTTCATTAATGAGGAGATTATTGGTAGCAAACATAAAGCCGTTTTTCTCCATGGATTCTTCATGCGTGAGATTGGGAAAAATCATCGTTTTCTGGTGAAGAGGAAAAACCGGCATCCCTTGATAGATTTCCTGCGTCAGATCAACTAACCTGAACCCCATTCAGATCCTCCCCCCTAAGAAATGACCGTTGGAATAATTTGGTAGTTATCCACTTCTATGAGACCCATATCCGTAATCTTCCACTTCGGACTGGTGACCAAGGATACGAAGGATAAATGCATGAAAGGCACATGAATCCCGCAGCCTAGCTCTTCACGGGCCAAACGGTGAAGCTCAGCGATTTTCTCGCTCATTTCTTTTCCCGTCAGCTCATCTGTCATCAGACCGCCCACGCGCAAGGGAAGATCGCCAACGACTTTGCCATCCTTAATCATGGCGATTCCGCCACTCATGGAAATGACGCGATTGATAGCAATCGCCATATCTTCATAATTCGTACCGCAAACAATAATATTGTGCGTATCATGGGCCACACTCTCGGCAATCGCACCAGACTGCAGCTTGAAGCCATTCATGAACGTTTTCCCGATTTTTCCGCTGCGCCCATGCCTTTCAACGACCAGCAACGGCAACACATCCTGCTGCATGCAAGGCTGGACCACTCCCGACTTCACCGATAAGGTAAATTCCTTGGCTCCCGTCAGATTTTGGTCAGGTATGACCTCAATGGCGCGAACGCGGGCTTGGCTGCCTTTCGCTTCAATATAAAGCTCCTCAGTCTTCACCGGTTTTCGCTTGATCGATTTCTTCACCGTGTCGGGATAAACATAAGAAGGAATGTCAATGACCAGTTCTCCGTGCTCCGCCACCTTCTTCCCGTCAATGTAAACCTGATCAATGGTCATCTGGTTCAAGTCACTGATCACGGCGATATCCGCCTTTTTCCCGGGAGCCAATAAACCGCGGTCCTGGAAACCAAAATGGGTAGCTGGGTTAATCGTTACCATCTGGATGGCTTCTACCGGGTCGACTCCCTGGGCGATCGTTCTGCGTACAATATCGTTCATATGCCCAAATTTCAACAAATCCTCGGGGACCATATCATCCGAAACCAGAATCGCCCTCCGGGAATCCAGCCCTTCCTCTGTGATTGCCCGAATGCATTCCGCCATGTTCCTTTGGGAAGAGCCTTCTCTCATGAATACGCTAATTCCATAGCGCAGCTTTTCAATCATTTCTTCTTTTGTCGTCGTCTCATGACAGGAAATATGCGCCCCGCCGCTAATAATATGGGCGGCCAGCTCCTTGCCGAACAGTCCCGGACAGTTCCCTTCTACGGTTTTCCCAATGCTTTTCGCATAGCTTACGGAAGCCAGCTGATCGGTAATAATTTCGGGAGCATGCTCATAAACCGGCCGAACATTGGCAAAGCCCTGAATCTCCCCGATTCCCTGAACATAGGGGTCATTCAGCAGATCTTCCATGTCCTTGGAGTTCACATCATAACCTGCTGTCTCAAGACCCGGTACATCCGGGGTCAAGCAAGGAACCGTATACAGCACCTTATTGGGCAGGGTTTTCGCTTCTTCGATCATCGCCTTCATCCCCATCACGCCCAGCACATTCCCGATTTCGTGAGGATCGGCTACAAGCGTCGTCGTTCCTGTGGGAATAGACAGCTTGGAAAACTCCGTGACCGTCAGCATGGCACTTTCAAAATGCATGTGAGAATCAATAAAACCGGGAGAAATAAACTTTCCTTCCACATTCTCTACCTTCGTTCTTGGACCGATCAAATCGCTGGCATCGCCCACCATCAGGATATGCTCGCCCTTAATGGCAACGTCAGCGATATAGATTTCCCTCGTTACGACATTGAGAAAATACCCGCTTTTCAACACGAGATCAGCATATTGATTGGAGTCCATCAGGGTATCAATCAGCTGCCTCCATTGCATCACCTGCTTGAGCGTTCTCGTATTCATCTTTCACCTCCGCGATCGATTGGCTTAAGCTCAATTCCGTATTGCAGGGCCAAGTCCCTGGCCAGAGGGGTAATAATGGTATGAGGCGGTACGTCGATCACTTGTTGTTGTTTGGCGCGAGCGGAAAGGACGTCATGTTGGGAAAGCAAATTTCTTCCTGCTGACAGGCGATTAGACCGTGCAATCCATCCCTTGACTTGGTCGGCTTCCAGCATTTCTATTCCGTACCCTCTCAACTGCTGCAATCTTGACTTCATCTCCTGCTTCAAGAGCGGTGAAGCATTCCCAAAGCCATTCCTGCTCCATTGGGGATGATAAGGATCCGCTGCTAAGGGCAACCCTGCCACCTTTTTTCCCCGCATGAGGGCTTGAAGGATCGTCCGGGAAAAAGGCTCCCTGTCATCGAGGGATACCACTCTGGAAGCCAGGGAATACGAAAGAACGGGCACCAATAGGTGAGAATAAGCCGATTCTCTTAATGCTGTTGACTCCTCAAAACAAAGGTCGTCCGAACCCGTTTCCCGGATCACTTCTTGAATGGCATAGCGGCTGGCCACCTGATCGTCCACCCATAATTTTAGCCGCACGTTTTCCCCGTTCAAAGATTCGATGCAGCGAAACCCCTCTTCCATCCCCACCACACTGTGTGTCAAGAGTACGAGAATAACCGGATATTCCCGATCTAATGCCTCGGGTCTGTGCCGATAAGAAAGAGTGAGCAAAGTGTTCCTCACTAGAGCACTCTGCTTGGCCATTTATCCTTCTACTCCCCCTTCTTCGAGAGAAGCGCTCGTTCGACTTCGCTATGCGGCCGGGGAATCACGTGCACCGATACTAACTCCCCCACTCGGCTGGCCGCATTCGCTCCAGCATCGGTAGCTGCCTTCACGGCTCCTACGTCCCCGCGTACCATGACCGTTACCAATCCGAACCCAATGCGCTCATATCCGCAGATTTCCACATTGGCTGCCTTCACCATGGCGTCAGCTGCCTCTATTGCGCCTACCAAGCCTTTCGTTTCTATCATTCCAAGAGCTTCTCCCATGCTCATTCCTCCTCAGTTATGAATCTTCCATTTGATCATTGGACGGGTTCTCGCTTGGCTCCGCAGGCTGGCTCCTTTTTCTCCGGGTAACCTTCTTTGCCTTCGCCTTTGCAGCCGCATCTTCGGGAAATGAAAAGTGAGGCAACAATTTTTCATTTACTTCTGTGTGACTCCGAGGGATTACGTGAGCCGAGACTACTCGACCGACTTTCTCCGCTTCCGCTTTTCCTGCTTCTACGGCAGATTTGACAGCTCCCACGTCTCCGTTTAGATGAATCGTTACACCTAATGCTCCCCCTACGCCAATCACCCGCTCCACACCCACCAGCTGGACATTGGCTGCTTTTAGGGCTGCATCCGCAGCCGAAACCGCTGTAGCAAAACCCACTGTTTCAATCAGACCTAACGCGAATTTCATATTCTGTTATCTCCTTCCTGCGGCCGGCTTCTACGTAAGCAATCGAAGAGCGTCTTTTTCCAGTTTTTCTAGCACACTTTCTACTACCCCCATTGGTCCTGATAGGAAGAGGCAGTTTTCCCGCAGGTCAAACTGAAAGGGCGTTTCCGGAAAAAGCTTGAAATAACGGTCCAGCAAAGCCATTCCGTTAACGTATGACACTCCATCCAGCATACCAATGCTCACCCCGTTGGATTGATTCAAGCATTCTAGCAAAAACCGGGAAGGATGTTCGGAAATATAGGTTTCAATGGAGCGAACCGATGTGCGGTTAAGTTGGTTAAATAAATCTTTTAGGATTTGCTGTGTCGTCAGGAGATCTTTGGAATGCAGCTTGATGACATCAGGCAGCCCATTCTGCCTTTTGTCTCCGAGGGTTCCGCACGATATGTCGCTAAGGCCCCTTGTGGCCTGATCTATTAAAAAGAAAGTGCCTGGATTCGTCGAAGCGCCTGTAATCATCCCGGTGGAATCGCCGTAGGCAACGGAAGGGATTTTAGGGTTGGAGCACGGAAAAAGCCATACATATTGATTTTTTCTGGTTTTTCCGATCAACTGCGCCCCTTCTCCTTGCCTCCCTTTCAAAGAAGCGGAAGATTGCGGCTGAAGCCGATCGATGGCCTGAGCCGTCGTGAGCCTTTGCAATGCAGATAGCCGCTCCTCCTGGGGAGCTGCAATGGGTCTTAATCTCTCCTGTCGCTTTTCCCGCTGATAGTTGGGCCGGTGAATGCCTGGGATCTGGGGCTGGGACTGGGGCGCAGGCCCAGGCGGGGGCGCGGGAGAGCTTGGGCTAGCTGTGGTCTGCGGCTTGTTCCGGTTTAACACTTCATGAACAATGTCCTTCATAAATTTTGCCACTCATCATCACCTCCCTTAAGCCAAGAACATTTTTTCCAATTCAGCATGAGGGCGCGGAATCACGTTCTGGGCAATCAACTCGCCCCCTGTCTTCACGTGCACATCCTTTCCTATATCCACAGCCGCCTTCACGGCACTGACATCTCCTGTAATAATGACGCATACGAGACCGGAACCGACAATCTTCATATCGACCAGCTTGACATTTGCTGCTTTGGCCATCGCATCCAAGGCTTCGACTGCGGGGACTAAACCTCTCATCTCTACCATTCCGATCGCTTCCATTTACTTCTCACTCCAGACACTAGAGATAATCTTCCAATCGGATCAAATCGGCACCAGGGATTCGCTTCCGCTTGAAATGCTCTTTTTCCGCTAATGGCACCGTCGCATCGATGCCCATTTTCGCCGTTACCCCGCGCAGATTATGCGAGGGTTCGAGAGGAGAGCCTTTCGCGCCCGGTACGATGAAAATATCGAGATCCGCCTGTACGCGCGTGGCAATCGCCCATTCTACATCGGAAGGGTCGAAGATGTTCACATCGTCATCGACGACCACCACATGCTTTAAATCCTTATCACTGGCGAAAGCCGCCAACGCCGCTTGCTTCCCATCTCCCTCTGAGCGCTTTTCAATCCGGATGACACCGTGGTATCGGGCCACGCCCCCCATGGTGATATGCACATCTTTGACATTCGGAACCACCTGACGGACAGAGCTTAAGAGGGAGACCTCCCTTACTAAACCCATAGGCAATTTTTCTTCAAAGCTGGCAGGCAGGATCGTCTGACAGATCGCTTCGTTCCGGAAGGTTACCGCGGAGATTTCGACCACAGGCTGCGGTGATTGGACACCATAATAGCCGGCTAATTCCCCGAATGGGCCTTCCGCTTCCCGCACATGGGGCAGCATTCTTCCCTCCATAACAATTTCTGCTTCCGCCAACACTTCTAAGTCCACCGTCTTGCACTGAACAACCGGCAAGGATTCGCCCAGCATCGCACTGGCCACGTTCAGCTTATCGGCATGATACAGATGGGTACTGATTTGGGAGCTCAGCACCACAGCAGGCACGACTCCCATCATAATGGCCAGCTCCATCGGTTCACCGGCTTGTTCAAAACGAAGATATTGCTCTTTCAGCTCAGGTGATGTAATAAGAATCCCGCATCGGTTCCCTCCTAGAAATTGCATGCGACGAATCGACGTATAGCGCTTTTTTCCGGATAAATCTTTAACCACGAGAACACCAGCTACAATGAAAGCTCCGGAATCGAGTTCATTATAGGTACATATCGGAAAGATCCGGTCCAGCTGGATGTCTGTGGTTATCACATTTTCCTGTACGGGACCTGTTGCCCACGTCACCGTAGGGAGAGGATTCACGATCGAATCGATCATTTTAGGGATCAGCTCTTCCTCAGCAATGCCCATGGAGTCGGCCATCAGCGCCCGGTCGGAGCCAAAGCCGGCAACCATCGGCATGTCATACCCCTTGACCTTTTCAAAGTAGAATGGCTGTCCATCTTTTTTGCTGATGACGCCAGGCAATTCAAACAAAGGATCGACTTCCTTCCGGATCCTCATCATCACGCCCTTAGTATCCCAGTAATCAATTAACTGACGCAGCGTCGTATTCCTCATTGCTTCTCCCCCCATCGGGCCAGTAAGTCATGCTCGATGTCAAAGGCGTCCAATATCCTTGCCACCATGAAATTGGTCAGTTCCCATACCTCCTGAGGGCGGTGATAAAAGCCGGGGGAAGCCGGCATAATGCTGGCTCCCGCCCGTGCGAGCTTCACCATATTTTCCAGGTGGATGATACTGAGGGGCGTTTCTCTCGGAACAATGACCAATCGTCGGTTTTCCTTTAGCACGACACTCGCAGCCCGGCTGATCAGGGTGTCGCCCACCCCATTCGCGATCGAGCCTAGCGTGTTCATCGAGCAAGGGACAATGACCATGCCATTCGTTTTAAACGAACCGCTCGCTACCGATGCAAACAGGTTATGATTGCCAAGTACGGTGGCATATTCTTTGATTTCGTTTAGCGTAATTCCGCACTCGAACTGCATGACTTTCTCACCCATCTCGGTCGCTATCACGTACGTTTCCACATTAAGTTCGCGAAGAGTGCGAATGAGCGTGTAGGCATAAAGAGAGCCGCTTGCGCCTGTAATTCCGACTATTAACTTCATCCCTTTCCCCTCTTTACTTCGTCTTATGGTGCGGTATTTGCCAAGCTCTTTTTATACGCTTCAATGTATTCATCCGTGGAATAGATTTCGCCAAAGATGCCGATGTCCCGGAGCCCGGATTCATGCATGCTCAGATCCTGAGAAGCGGTGCCATCGCTCATGGTAATGACGTTATAGCCATGATAGAGAGCATCCGAAGCGGTGCTTCGGACGCAAACATTCGTCCAAACTCCCGTCAGAACGACCGTATCGATTTTCTCTTCCCGCAGGAACAGGTCCATATCGGTATAGGAGAAAGCGCTATGGCGGCGCTTCTGTACCACATAGTCTCCTTTTTCCTGATCCGGCCGCAGTTCCGGGATGAAGTCCGCTCCCCACGTCCCTCTGACGGCATGAACGGGGCGAACGCGGAAGTCCGCATCGTTCACGCGATGCCACTCCTGAACAAAAATCACTTGAATGCCCTGATCATGGGCAAAGTCAATCAGCCTGCGGATATTGGGGACAATTTCCTCTCCCGCCGCACAGCGCAGCGTAGCTTTCGGGCCAATAAAATCATTCAACATATCAATAATGACAATCGCGTGCTTCGTACCTTTCATTTCCATCCATCCTCCCTCACCTGTCTCATTTTGCTTAGAACTTCAAGGTGCTTTGCAGCTGAGTTGGGGACTGGCGCTTGGTATATTGACCGTAGCCTGCTTTTCCGACAATGCCCTTTCCGTCTTCATACACGACATTTCCGCGAACGATGGTCATCACCGGCATACCCTTGAGCTTAATGCCATGAAGCGGATTGTACTTGGCCATGGAATAGGTCTTTTCTTGGTCAATGACCCCTTCCTTCTCCAGATCGATCACCGTAAAATCGGCATCACTTCCAATTTCCATCGAACCTTTTTTCGGATAAAGACCGAAATGCATCGCGGCATTGCGGCTCGTAACCTCCACAAAGCGAGAAAGTGAGATTCTGCCTTTATTCAATCCTTCGCTGACTAGGATCGGAACCATCGTCTCTACGCCAGGAATGCCTGGGAAGCTGTTCCAAATCGTCGAATCCTCCGCTGCTTTTTCCGTCGCAATTTCATAAGGGGCATGATCCGTACCGACAAAATCGATCGTCCCATCAGCTAAGGCCTTCCAATGCACTTCATTGTCTTCTTTGCCGCGAAGCGGAGGGGCAATCTTCGCAAACGATCCATACTTGGTCATCGATTCTTGCGCATTGAGCATTAAGTAATGCGGGCAGGTTTCAGCCGTTATCTTGACCCCGCGCTCTTTCGCCCGACGAACCACTTCAGCTCCTTCCTTCGTACTCATGTGTACAATATGGGCCCGGGCCCCTGTTTCTTCCGCATAAGAGATAATCAGCTCAATGGCCACTTTTTCCGCCAGCGCTTTTCTTGCTTCCGCCCACGCGGGTCCATCCGTTCTGCCCTCTTTTTTGAGCTTTTCCGTATAAAAACTGCATATATCATAGTTCTCGGCATGGATACCTATCGGCAAGCCGGTCTCTGCTACTTTGTAAAAAATCTCCAGCATCTCCGCATCCGTTACTTTGGGGAACGTAGGAACGGATGGGGTCATATACACCTTAAAAGCGGTAACGCCTGCTTCGATTTGCCCCCAAACATTGTCCAGCCAGCCTTCGCGGACATCTTCCCCGGTCATGCCTCCCCAAAAGGCGAAATCAATGTAGGCTTTGCCTTTGATCGGATTCAGCTTGGCATAAAAGCTGTCTTCACTCCTGACCGAGGGCTTGCTGCAGCAAGGCATATCAATGATCGTAGTCACCCCGCCCGCTGCCGCGGACATCGTCCCCGTACCGAAATTTTCGCGGTGCTCAAAGCCTGGATCCATAAAGTGCGTATGGGGATCAATGCATCCCGGCACAACAAGCTTGCCGTTCATATCAATGACTTGTTTTGCCTGAATGCCTTCGACGGAATCAATAAAACCTACAATCTTCTCATCTTTGACAAGGATATTGGTGCGAACTTGTCTGTCCCCTTGAGGGATGTTTGCATTTTTTAGAATGAGATCCATATTTTCGATTCCTCCCATTAGATAACGATTTCTTCAAGAATGAAAAAGCTGTGCAAAAGCCGCCCTATGTGAGACGTCACTTTTACACAGCTCCTTTGCCATGTATAGATATTAGCCTGTTCAGATTGTCAGGATAGGCACCCTTGCTCATATCCCTATACCACGATATATATGATGGAATCTTCTGCATTAGAACTAGATGACCCCTTGATCTTTCATGGCTTTGTAAACCCGTTCAGGGGTCGCCGGAAGATGGTTGATTCTTGCTCCTGTTGCATCATAGATGGCTTGCATGATGGCCGGGATGATCGGGATCATCACGACTTCTCCAATCCCTTTTGCTCCATAGGGGCCGGTTTCCTCTCGTTCCTCAACCGGGATCGTTTCAATTATTGGCGTTTCCTTAAAGGTAGGAAGAATGTAATTGGTAAAGTTCGTGGTCCGGTTATATCCGCCCTCTATCACGGTATCTTCATACAGCGCATATCCGATCCCCATGACCGCCCCGCCCTCGGCCTGGCCTTCCAGCCCCAGCAGATTAATAACCTTGCCGCAATCTGGGATGGACACCACTCGCAGCACATCCGTCTCCCCGGTCAGCGTATCGACTTCAACCAGAACCACATGCGTCTGATAGCCATACAGCTTATGGGGCATCCCGACATTTCTGCCAATTTGCTTCTCAGCCTTGGGCACCATGAAGTGACCTTCTACCTTCGTCTCTCTTCGGTACTCGTAGAGATAGTGATAAATATCGGCGGCTGTCAGTTCCTTTGGGGCTTCCGGCGATGGGGCGAACCGCAGCTTTCCGCTTTGAAAGCTTACTTGCTCGGGAGGTGCTTGCCAAATCTCAGCAGCCGTTTCTCGCAGCAGTTGAATCATATGCGGAGCTGCAGCCAACACCGAGTTCCCCCCGACATAGGTAGAGCGCGAGGCAGATACCGTCCCGCTGTCGATCGTATGCCGCGTGTCCCCTTGAATTACCTCAATATCGTCCGTATGGCATTGCAAAGCCTCAGCAGCCACTATGGCAAACACCGTTCCATTTCCCTGCCCGATATCCTCTGAGCAGACGCCCACCTTATATCTGCCGCCAGGCAGCAGTTCAATGGTTGCCGCTCCATAGTCCGGCAGCCCGATGCCCATGCCAATGCCATGAAATGAAGAGGCCACTCCAATGCCTCGCTTTTTCCAAGGTTCAGAAGGCTGAGCTTTATAAACCGCTTGATTCTTCCACAGCTCGCACTTTTCCGCTTCGTCCAGTGTCTTCCAGATTCCGACGCTTGTCGTCACCCGGTTCCCCATGCTGGAAAGTCCACCCTGATGGTAAACATTTTTCTTGCGGATTTCGATCGGATTCATGCCTAATTTTTCCGCTATGATTTCCAGATTGGTTTCGATGGCCATGCAGACCTGGTTCACCCCAAAGCCGCGGAAGGCTCCGGCAATCCCATTATTCGTATAAACGCAGTAGCCGTCTAGGTCCACGTTGGGAATATAGTAGGGACCGCAGGAATGCTCGATGGCTAGGCTGATGACCGCCCCGCCAAGGGAAGCGTAAGCTCCGGTATCAGCGAATGCTTTGACTTGATTAGCAATCAGGGTTCCATCTTTTCTCGCCGCTGTTTTCATGGTCACCTTAAAAGGATGCCTTTTGATCCCGGCGATCACGGACTCTTCCCGCTTATAGTGAATTTTTACCGGTCTTCCACCCGTATGCAGGGCCAGAAGGGCCAGATAAATCTGCACGGTAATTTCGTCCTTGCCTCCAAATCCGCCGCCGATCGGATGGGAGACCACATGGATCCGGTTGGGATTCCACGCCAGTACTCTGGCAATCTGCAAGCGATCGCGGAAGGCATATTGACCTGGACAGCGGATGGTCAAAGAACCATCCTCTTCCAGCATGCCCCAGCCTCCCTCAGTTTCAATGAAGGCATGCATCTGTCGCGGAGAATAGTAGGTGTTCTCCACAATGACATCCGCTTCCGCAAATGCTTTCTCCACATCTCCATTTTGAACCACAACATGACTGTGAATATTTCCTGAAGGGTGCAGTTTCGGCGCTTGCTCTTTAATAGCTTCTTCCGGATCTGTTACCGGTGCCAGCACTTCATAATCGACGTCAATCAACGCCAAAGCTTCTTCCGCCAGCTCTTCGCTTTCCGCAGCCACTAAAGCAACGGCATCTCCCATACAGCGCACGACATCATGGCAAAGCACCGGCTGATCGGGAATAACAATGCCAAAACCATTAAAGCCGGGGATGTCTTCATGGGTCAAAACACAAACAACCCCAGGATGGGCCTTTGCCCTCGAAGTGTCTATCTTCTTAATCTTGGCGTAGGGGTATTTCGCCCGCAGCACCCTCCCCCAAACCATATGAGGAAACCTGTAATCCGTCATGTATTGCAAAGAGCCGGTTACCTTTTCTGGTCCATCCTTACGCTGCACCCGCTTGCCTATCCACCGGAAATCACTCATCGACTCTCCCACCTTTTCAGCAATCGGTATAGCCCCCGCTCCAGAATAGCTCCAGCCATATCCCGACGGTACTCCGCTGAGGCCCGGATATCCGAGATGGGTGCTACTTCCTTCCAGGCCGCCTTTCCGATATCGTTGATCATGAAATCCGTCAAAGGAGACAGCTTCAGCATCGCCTCGCATTTACGGGCCCGTATCACGGTTGGAGCAACCGAGCCGAAAGCAATTCTGCCTCCAAGGCATTCTCGGCTCTCCTTTCCCATCTGCAATTTGATGGCAACATTGACTATGGAAATCGCCTGGGCTTTACGGGGACCCAGCTTTTGGAAGATCGATACCTCATCGTTCTTTTGCGGCTGTAAAATGATGTTCGTAATCATTTCATTCGGCTTTAACTCGGTTTTTCTCGGTCCATGAAAAAAGTTTTCTATGTTTACCTTTCGTTTTCCCGCCATGGACTGCAGTTCCAGCTCTGCGCCTAAAACATATAAGGCCGGAATGGTATCCCCTGCCGGAGAAGCTGTAGCAAGATTTCCTCCAAGGGTTCCCCTATTGCGGATCTGGGTCGCTCCTACCTCCCAGGCCGCATCGGCTAAAGCATGCGCCTGATTGCGAATGATGGCGGACTTCACGAGATCCGTATGTGTCGTAAGCGGACCGATATGGATGCTATCCTTTTCTAGCCGAATGTATCGAAGCTCCTTCAGACCCATGATATTGACCCAGGTCTCCGGCCTTCCCTTCCCTTCCTTCATCTGGACCACGGCATCTGTTCCGCCGGCGATAATCCGGACCTTGCGATCCGGATCTTGCAAGTAGCCCAGGCATTCCGAAATCGACTTTGGCGTAACCAGCTCCATGTCTGACACCCTCATCCGCTGCCCTCCTTGCACTTATAATCCATTGGCGTATTAAAGTTATAGAGAATCGATGAATCTTCCATTTCCACATAGGCGGTTTGTTTTTCATAGGCTCGAACGATAGACTTAAGCCCTTGTGTATCTTCTGATATAGAACGCAGTTCGGCTAGAAGCTCCGCGGAAACTAGAATAGGGTGACCTCTTCGTCCTTGGTGAATGGGGATGTGGATCTTGAAGCGCGTGTTTTCAAAAGAAGCAAGGAGTGGTTCGATGATAGTAGCGGACAATGGCTGATCAATATTGACGAATAGGATCCCCTCTGTTGAAGCAGGCAGCGCATCTAACCCTTTAAGAATCGATAGGCTTTTGCCCTGGCTCCATTGCTCATTATAAATGACAGTACACCTCTCTCCTAAAGGGTCGATGAGCGGCTGGTAGCTTTCCGGCTGATGGCCCAATACCACGATAATCTGATCTAGGCAGCTCGCTCTAAATTGTTCGAGCTGATGGAGAAAAAGCGGCTTTCCCTCCCAGGAAAGAAGTCCCTTCGGCTGTCCCATTCGAGACGAACGGCCTGCGGCGAGCAATATGGCGGCAATCATTGCTTGACCTCAACCGAAGAAGGATTCGGGAAGCAAGGTTGGACAAAAACAGTATATCGCCCTCCGCAAACCGGCTGGAATGAATCATACTCGCCATGGAAATCCACTTCGCGAAGGATGGCCTTTTTTTCCCGGATACATTCCAGGGCCAGGGCGACCATCTCGTGTTCTCTTCTTCCTCCGCCTATGGTTTGATAGGTTCGGCCATCCTCCCACACGATCATCTTGCTCCCCACTCCTCTTGGAACATGGCCGAAAGACTCGATCACGGTGATCGTGGCGAAGACTTCTCCGGCCATGCTGGCCTGCTTCATCATCTGAATGATTTGAAGTTCCTGCCTCATCCTTTTATGGTCTTGAGAATGGACTTTCCGTTGAGACGGAAGTTTGGATAACAGCTCTCCTGTCCCGCCGAAGCGAAGAAGCTGAATTTCCGTTAAGATCGATAATGCAATTTCTTGTGGAGTCTCCGAATGAATATCAATTCCGGCTGGAGCAAAAATAGGGGATGTTTCCTTGATCTCCTTTCCTTCATTATGCAGCAAGGAGTAGATGCTTTGAATTTTCCGTTTGCTGCCTACTAATCCGATGTAAGACAGGGACTTTTCAAGCATGAAAGATAAACAAATGGCATCCGTTTGATGCCCTCTGGTGGCTAAGACAGCAAAACATCCGGAATGGGAGGGAATCTTGGGCAGGATTTCTTTGAAGGGTCCGCAAAAGAGGCGATCCGCCAAAGGAAATCTTTCTGCCGTCGTATATTCAGGGCGATCATCAATGACAACTACCTCGTAAGAAAGCATCTTCCCCATCGTCACGAGGCTTTCCGCAATATGCCCACTCCCAAATACAAGCAGCGTAGGCTGCGGGAAATAAGACTCAACAAGCCACTTGACGGATTTTCCTTGGACGGTGGCAGAATATAATCCCGTATCCTTGTGAAATGGGAGGGAGGCGGATAGGGAAGAAGCGATAACATGCCCAGCCTGATCCCATAAAAGGCTAGCACCTTGCTCCTCCTCCGCGTCCACGACCGTACCGAGATAAGCGTGTCGCCCAGCCTTCACTTCCGTTAACAGCCGCCGAAAAAGATCAGCATGAAATCCCCTTATGATCATGGGCTCACCCACTGCCTTTGAGCCGCTCGGTGCACAGCTTCGATAATTTTGGTGTACCCCGTGCATCGACAAAGGTTTCCGGCCAGCGCATCTTTGATCTCTTCATGGGAAGGAAGGTGTTGCAGCTGATCCAGATACGAACGTGCAGCCACAATAATTCCTGGCGTACAATATCCGCATTGCGCGGCTCCGCATTCGATAAAGCTCTGTTGAAGGGGATCCAGCCTTTCTACGCTTCCAATTCCCTCCACGGTCTTGATATCTTCTCCGTCTACCTGGCCCACTAAAACGAGACAAGAACAAACCACCTCGCCGTCGACGATGACCGAACAGCTCCCGCATTCGCCTTTTCCGCAGCATTCTTTGCTCCCGGTAAGCTCCAGTTCTTCACGCAATACATCCAAGAGCGGTTTTGCCGGGTGAACAGTGACGGAAACAGGCTGGCTGTTTACCCGAAACGATATGGTTTTCAATCGCACCCCTCCCCTTATAAAAAGTCAAGTTGGTACTCATTTTATGCGACACTTTCTGCCCAATTGTCCCAAGAACAAAAAAATTCCTAGCAGCGAGAAAAAGCCACTTCAAGCAAGCGGATTTTTCTCGTAGCTAGGAAAGTTTAAGGATTCCAGTAGAGACCCCCAACCCATATTGTTAGGGTTATACGAGATGAGATTTAAGTTTTATCCTGCCTGAAGCGGTTCAATCCTTACGGCACATGCCTTGAACTCAGCCGTACCCGCAAGAGGGTCGGTGGCATTAATCGTTAAGCGGTTGGTATTGGTTTGATCTGGAAAATGAAACGACATAAAGACAAGACCCGGGTAGACCTTTTTGCTGATCTTGATTTTGGTCTCGACCATTCCCCGCCTTGAAGTTACGCGAGCCAAATCGCCTTCGCTCAAGCCCAGCTTTCCGGCATCCTCTAGGGAAATCTCCAAAAACTCTTCTGCATCCTTTATTTTCTTATAGTCCTGCGTCTGGACTCCCGTATTATAAAAGGATAACCTTCGCCCCGTCGTAAGCTGGAAAGGATATTGATCATCGGGCACCTCCACGGGTGCTTGATAATCCGTGGGATGGAAGGCCGCCTTCAAGCCCACATCGTCACGCCACAAGCGTTCATGAAGAAACGGGGTTCCCGGATGGGACTCATCTGGGCACGGCCATTGCAACCCGCCTTCCTTGTCTAAGCGCGAATATGTGATCCCGGCAAAATTAGGGGCAACCAAGCGAATTTCCTCCCAAATTTCTTCCGCTGATTGGTAGATCCAGTTCGCTCCCATCTGATTGGCGATGAGTTGAACGATGTCATGATCCTGTAGAGCTTCACCCGGCGGTTGAATGGCAGGGCGAACCCGCTGAACCCGCCGCTCTGAATTTGTGATGGTCCCGTCGTTTTCCGCCCAACCCGCAGCAGGCAGCACGACATCTGCCATCTCCGCTGTTTTGGTCATCAGGATGTCCTGTACTACTAAAAATTCAAGGCCCTCGAATATCTCTTCAATATGGTGGCTGTCAGCATCGGATTGAATGGGATTTTCCCCTATCACATACAGTGCCTTGATTTCTTTTTTCCTCATGGCATCAAGCATAGCCGTCTGGTGCTTCCCTTCCTTTTCAGGAACAGGGACACCCCAAACCTTTTTAAACCTCGCTCTTCCTTCGGAATCATTATAAGGCCATCCGCCCGTTAGTCGGTTGGGCAAAGCCCCCATATCCCCTCCGCCTTGCACATTGTTCTGCCCCCGCAAGGGATTCAGCGCCGATCCTGGCTTTCCGATGTGACCGGTCAGCAAGGCCAAATTAATCAAGGCAAAGACATTTTCCGTCCCGTTGTGATGCTCCGTAATTCCAAGGGTCCAGTTGATGATCGCTTTCTCAGCCGTGGCATACATCTTTGCCACTTCCCTTATATCCTCTGCTGCTACCCCGGTAATTTTTTCTGCAGCCTCAGGCGTGTAAGCCTCAACACGCTTCCGATAGGCATCAAAATCCAACGTCGCCCTGTTAATAAATTCTCGATCTTGCAATCCCTCTTCAATGATGACATGCGCCATGGCATTAGCTAAAGCGATATCCGTGCCCACCCGGACGGGAAGCCACTTCTCGGCCAGCTTCGTCTGGTCGATTTGCCTGGGGTCGATCACGATCATCTTGGCTCCGTTTTTGATCCCTCTGCGAATATGGTTAAAAATGATGGGATGGCATTCCTGCGTATTGCTTCCCCAGGCGATGATGAGGTCAGCTTGTTCCATCTCATCATAAGATCCGGTAGCTGCACCTGTGCCGAATACGTTCACCAGACCGGTGACGCTAGGGGCGTGTCAGGTTCGGTTGCAGCTGTCAATATTGTTTGTGCCGATCACCACCCGCATCAGCTTGGCCGCCAGGTAATTCAACTCATTCGTGGAGCGCGAAGAACTGAAGCAGCCCAAAGCGTCGGGACCATAGTCGGTCTTGATCCTTCCAAAGTTCGCAGCAATATGCTGCATGGCTTCATCCCAGGTGCTCGGAACCAGCTTGCCTTCCTTGCGAATGAGAGGCTGTGTCAATCTCTTATCGCTGTAGATGTATCCCCAGCCTAAAGCCCCCTTGACACAGGTTTCCCCATGGCTTGAAGGATTGTTTGGATTTCCTTTCACTTTTGTGATTTTGCCTTCTTCCACTTGGACCATGAGTCCGCATCCCGTTCCGCAAAAGCTGCAAATGGTCTCTATTTCTTTAGACTGTACCACCTGTGTTACCCCCTTAGTTATTATTTTCATAATATACATAACTTTCATTTAAGTCAATATTTATATAATGTGGACGTTCTCCCCCTTAGGAATTCCATATAGAGGAGGTGAAACAAGGACAGCTTACAGCTTAAAGGGATATGTTCTCTAGGGGAACGTTAAATTGAAAAGAGAAAGGGGTCTGAAAAATGTCCGACGGACCGCAATTGAAAGAAGTCGCACGGAATGTCTCAACGCAAAATTTGTCGGGTCTAGACCGGTTTTTTAAATTAACGGAACGGAATACGAATGTCAAAACCGAATTCATTGCGGCAATAACCACGTTCATGACCATGAGCTACATCATTTTTGTCAATCCCGCCATTCTTGCCGACGCAGGAATTCCAAAGGAAGCGGCTATCGCGGCCACCATTTGGGCAAGCGTCATTGGAACAGTGTTATTCGCCTTATGGGCTAATATGCCGATCGCTGTAGCTCCAGGCATGGGCTTAAATGCTTTCTTTACGTATACGGTTGTCATCGGCCAGGGATTAAGCTGGCAAACCGCGCTCGGCGCAGTATTTATCTCCGGTGTCGTGTTCTTGATTTTAACGCTGACAGGCATCCGAAAAATGCTTGTAGAGGGTGTTCCCGAAGTCCTGCGATCAGCCATTGGTGTCGGTATCGGTCTTTTCATTGCTTTTATCGGTTTAAAGAATGCAGGAATTATTGTTCAAAGCGATGCGACCTTCGTGGCTTTAGGCCAGATTACAACAGCAGGTCCCCTTCTCGCTTTGCTTGGTTTTATTTTGGCAGCCGTCCTGCTCACCAGAAGGATAAAAGGCGCTCTTGTCATCAGCATCCTCATTACCACCATTGTCGCCATGCTCGTGGGTGCCGCCCAGACACCGACAGGATTAGGAGACATTGTATCCTTTACCTTGCCGAGCATGTCTGAAACCTTTATGCAAATGGACATCATGGCCGCCATCAGTTATGGGATCATTTCGGTGATTTTTTCCTTTACCATTGTAGAGTTGTTTGATAACCTGGCCACGCTTCTCGGATTAAGCAAAAAAGCGGGATTAATGGATAAGGACGGAAAAATCCAGCATTTGAACCGCGCCCTTACCGCTGATGCGATTGCGACCATGAGCAGTGCTGCTATGGGTTCTACCGCCATGAATGCTTATATCGAAAACGCGACTGGGATTGCAGAAGGAGGACGAACGGGGTTAAAAGCGCTGTTTGTCGCTGCTTTCTTCTTGCTCGCTCTGTTCTTTACGCCACTTGTCATGCTTATTCCGGGTTTTGCAACCGCTCCTGTCTTGGTGTTGGTCGGAGCCCTCATGCTTAATGAGATTGCCCATATCCGCTTCGACGACTATACAGATGTGATTCCAGCCTTTCTCACCATCATAATGATGCCACTGACATTCAGTATCGCTGAGGGTCTTGCTTTTGGATTTATATCTTATTCTCTGCTGAAAGTATTTACAGGCCGTGCGAAAGAGGTCAAATGGATTGTATATTTGGTGAGTGCCGCCTTTATTATTAATTTCATGTTCCACGGGTAGTGAGTGAAGTAGGGTGTCTGTTTCGGACACCCTTTTTTCAATCCTATTTGCAAGTTAATCCGCTTTGCCCAGAAACCGCAGCGCTAGCTCCTTATAAAAAGAAATCGACCGCAAATAGGCTTGGACATCGACCCATTCATTCGGCTGGTGGGCCAGCTTCTCATCTCCAGGTCCATAGATGAGGGTGGGAATTTTGCTATAAGGATTAAGGACAGAAGCATCCGTATAATAGGAAACGCCGTAGCAATCATTCTGACTCTGTCCTTTGATTTCTAGTGCGGTCTGAATAATCGATTCCTTCGGCTCCGTCCATACTGCCGCCCGATCAAGCAGCTCCCTACACTCCGCCTGAAATCCAGGCACTGTTTTTTGCCACTCCTCCAGCTTTGCGCGGATGGCGGAGACGATTTCATGATGGGATTGCGGGGGAACACTCCGGATATCCACATGGAGGAAGCACTGATCCGGAATCACATTCGTCTGAATTCCTGCTCCGATTTGCGTGACCGTCATGCTGCTTTTTCCCAAGGGAGCTTTCTCCAAACGCCAGTCAAGATTCATGGATCGGATGAACTCGATCACTCTTATCATATGCTCAATGGCATTCACTCCGAGATCAGGCATCGAGCCATGCGCGGTCTTTCCGAAAGTGATGATTTCCAGCCATAGCGCCCCCTTATGGCCAATCACCACTTTCTCATGAGTGGGTTCAGCAATCACGATGGCATCCACATCCTCCATGCCCACCGTGGCTTGATAGTCGCGTGCCCCACAGCTGTCCACCTCTTCGCCGGCAGTGGCCAGAAACACTACATCCCCGGCTAGAACCATCCCTTCCTTGTGCAGCTCTTCCATGGCCAAAAGCATGGCAGCTAGTCCACTTTTCATATCCGATGCTCCTCTGCCATACAAACGGTTGTCCACCAATCGACCAGAGTAAGGGGGATATTCCCATTCCATTTTGCCGGGAGATACGGTATCCATATGCCCACAAAAGAACAGGACTTTGTCCCCTTTTCCTTTCAACCTCACTTCATAATTGCTCCGCTTCTCATCGAGCATCCTGAACTTCCCTTTTAATCCCACCCTCTCGCCGCGTGCGGCCAATACCTTGCTGATCTCGTGTTCATTTCCGGGCGGATTGGAGCTATTGATCCGCAATAATTCCTGCAAAAAAGCCACAGGCATGAAGTAACGCCTCCCTCCGTCATGTCTTACCCCTCGCTTGGTTTATGAATCTCCACTTGATCAATAATCCCGACAATCGCTGCATCAACCGGAGCTTCTTTCTGATGTATGGCACGGGCAGCCATACTGCCGGAAACGAAAATGACCTTCTCCCCGATTCCGGCGCCGACGGTATCGACTGTTACCAGAGGCTGCCCGCTTAATCTTCCTTCCAGATCGATCGGATGGGTGATAAGAAGCTTCGTCCCTACTAAACGTTCATCTTTTCTGGTGGCAATCACTCTGCCTATAACCAAACCGATATTCATATGGCACCGTTCCCTCTCTATGAACTGACAAAAGTTCTAGTCTTTCTTTGAAAGGATCGCCCTCTCCACTTCAATATGGGGGCGGGGAATGACATGGACGGAAACGAGCTCCCCTACTCTCTTTACGGCTTCAGCTCCGGCGTCAATCGCCGCTTTCACCGCTCCCACGTCTCCTTTCACCATGACAGTAACGAGTCCATATCCGATTTTTTCAAAGCCGCAGATCTCTACATTTGCCGCCTTCACCATGGCGTCAGCCGCTTCAATCGCCCCTACTAGCCCTTTGGTTTCCACTAAGCCTAGTGCCTGCCCCATCTCGCTTCCTCCCCTATTCCGCTTATTCTTCATGAATAAGAATCAGATCCGCAATTTCCCTTAGGCTCTTTTGCTCCCGCATCGCTTTCGTCCGCATTTTCCGATAGGCTTCCTCCTCCGAAGTCCGCAAACGTTTCATAAGGACAAACTTTGCCTTTTCGATAATTCTTCGATCCTGCAACTTGGCATTCAGCTTTTGATTTTCCTTGAGCAGCTGATCTCGTTCCTTTTTGCGGGCCCAACAGACTTCCACAACACCTTTAAGCAAAAATCCCGTACAGGAAGAATCAATGACTCCGCTGCAGGAATAGAGATCAACCGCCTTAATGGTTTCTTCGGCCATCTTCTCGGTGTATAAAATGGGATAATTGAACTTAGAGGGGTACTGCTCCAAAACATATTGATCCACAATGGAGAGTTGATTTGCGAGATTTTCCGCATGATGGTCTACGACCAGATAGCCCAGCGTCTTGAGTTCCTTGCCAAGCTCTTCGTGAAAATGCCGCTCAGATAGACAAAGATTGATCTGTTTCATTCGATCGCCTCTACCCTAGTATTTATTTCTCTTTATCTTTCTTTTTCGATAATCCCTTTGTACTCCTGAAACGTATAGATCCCCGCAAACATTCCAATATCCCTCAAGCCCGATTGATGAAGGTCTTCCGATTGAGAAAAGCAGCAATCGCTTAGTACGGTTACTCTATAAGCTTGGTAAAAAGCATCGGAAGCGGTACTGCGAATCGAAACATTCGTCATTCCGCCCACTAAGATGACATCTTCAATTTTTTCCTCTCTTAAGAAAAGATCCAGGTCGGTGTAAGAAAATGCACTATGTCTCCGCTTTAGGATGTGATAGTCTTCTTCTTCCTGGCAGGCCTTAAGTTCGTCAGCCAGTTGAGCCCCCCATGTTCCCTGCAGGGCATGCAGGGGGCGCAGCAGAAATTCCGCATCGTTTTTCCTATGGGAGTCATTAACATAAATCACCTGCTGGTCCAAATCATGAAAGTACGCCACACTTTCCTTGATCTTTCCTGTCACCGCTTCGCCCTTGGGACAAAAAAGCGGACCCTCCAGATTTTTAACAAAATCATTAATCACATCGATCACAATCAACGCCTTTTTACTCATAAAATCACCACGCTATACGGTAGGTTGGTATATTAGTAATGAAGATGAGGCAGCTTTGCCAGCAATCTCTTGATCGATTTATTGCTTTCCTTTAAGACAATCGATTCATCCATCGTTTTCATGACACGGTTTTGCATGACGATCTTTCCATTGACCATGGTCGTTTCCACATCTGCCCTCGTGGCCGAGTACACGATCCGGGAAATGGTGTCAGCACCAAAGGAGGGATACATATGAAATCCGTTGAGATTCAGGATGGCCAGATCGGCCTTTTTACCGACCTCAAGGCTGCCGATTTCCTGATCAAGCCCCATCGCCTTCGCTCCCCCGATCGTTGCCATACGAAAAACCGTTTGCGCATCCATGCAGGTCGGTCCATGGTGAGGCTTTTGAATAATGGCTGCTAATCGCATTTCATTAAACATATCCAAATTGTTATTGCATGGGGCTCCGTCGGCCCCCAAGCTGACAAACGCATCCCCCTCCAGCAATCCCGGGACATCGGCAATACCGGAAGCGAGCTTGAGATTTGAACCTGGACAGTGGCTTACCTTCACCCCTCGTTCCCGGATGATACGTTTTTCCTCTTCGTTCAGCCATACGCAATGGGCTAAAATCAGCCGTTCATTGGCTAGACCCAGGTGATCCAAATAAACGACATTGCGCATCCCGCGTTCTCTTTCTACCAGTTCGATCTCCCCGCGATTCTCCGAAGCATGGGTATGGATTCTCACTTTATACTGAGCGGATAAATCTCTTACTTCTATTAAAAGCTCTTCCGTGCAAGAAACGACAAAGCGTGGACAAAACGCATACTGGATCCTTCCTTGGTCATGATTATGCCACTTCTCTAGTAAATCTACGCTAGCTTGTATCGATTCATTCGTCTTTTCTCGCAATCTTGCTGGGACTTCATCCCCCTTATCCATCATCACCTTTCCGGATAACACCCGCATGCCGCTATCAGCCATCGCTTGAAAGGCTTCATTGGCGTGATGAACCGTCTCCATATCCACGATCGATGTCGTTCCACTTTGAATCAGCTCCCCAATCCCGAGCATGGCGGAATAATAGCTGGATTCGGCATCATGAGAGGCTTCTAGCGGCCATATTCTTTTCTTTAGCCAATCCATGAGCTCCAGATCATCCGCTTGCCCGCGAAATAACGTTTGGCATAAGTGGATATGAGTCTGAATGAATCCAGGAATAACCGTGCGGTGGGTGGCATCGATGATCTGATCCGCTTGGACATCGCCCAATTCCCCGATCCCTGCAATCCGGTCGTTCTCTATTAAAATATCTCCATGCAGGATTTCTTCTTGAAGATTCATGGTGACGATCTCAGCGTTTTTAATTAATATTTTCAAATCCGTTCCCTCCTGTCTTATTACTATTAATATTCGAATGGACATGAGAAAATGAAAAAACCACCTTCAGGACTTGAAGGTGGAACTTTTCTTTATTAACGTACCAAAATCGCGTGGTCTACTTTGATGCAAGTATCCATGACCACTTTCATGCCATGCTGCTGGCAATACTCTGCCGCCTCTTCATTAACGATCCCTAGCTGAAGCCAAAACACCTTCGCCTTTCCATACTTTACAGCCTCTTCTGCGACCGGCATGATTTGCTCGCTTCTGCGGAATACATTGATGATATCTACCGGTTCTTCGATATCGGTTAAGGAAGCCACTGCCTTTTCCCCTAAGACTTCGCTCACCGCCGGGTTCACGGGGATGATTTTATATCCCTTATCCTGCATCGCTTTAGCAACCATGTAGCTTGTTCTATCCGGTTTATCGGATAAACCAACGACCGCAATCGTTTTGGCATTGACTAGAATTTCTTTCCGTTCTTCATTGCTTGGATTTTGAAATGGCATCTTAGTTCCTCCCCATTTTTTTCATCTCTTATCTTGTTCTATTTTCTTGCGGAAAATCCTTCCATGGGGGGAGCATGCCACAGAAGAATTGCGTCACTTCTTGGGTGAATTGCGTCGATTTTTATTTTATTGCATCTATTTGCAGGTTCATTGCGCCAGTTTTTCCTTTTTTGCGTCTGCAGGCATGAAAACAAAAATCGCCACCCTTACGGGTGACGATTCGTCTCCAATCACTAGCTAGCCTTGACTCGGCTTTGCTGCGGCACCTCCACACGCGCTGTGCGGCTGCCCATATTAAAGAAGATATTCAACGCGATGGCTGTGATACTACCAGCTACAATTCCATTATCGAAAAGGATGCGGATGCCAGATGGAAGCTGGGCAAAAAACTCAGGTACCACCGAGACCCCTAATCCTAATCCCACAGAGCAAGCAATAATTAATAGATTTTCGTCCTTCGAGAAATCAACGCCGCCCAACATCTTGATACCAGATGCCACAACGGTTCCGAACATAGCCACCATGGCTCCCCCTAGCACAGGGCTTGGAATGATGGTAGCTAGCGTAGCAAACTTCGGCAATAGACCCAAGACAATCAAAATGACTCCCGCTGCTACGATAACATCTCTTGTTTTTACCTTCGATAGCTGCACTAACCCAACGTTTTGAGAAAAAGTCGTATACGGAAAAGCGTTAAAAATCCCGCCCAACACAACCGCTAATCCTTCTGCACGATATCCTCTAGTTAAATCAGCAGGTTTAAGATCACGATCACAAATCTTGCCTAATGCCAAGAATACACCCGTCGATTCCACCATGCTCACAATGGCCACCAAGCTCATGGTCAGGATGGCTCCCCACTCAAAGGTCGGCATCCCAAAGTAGAACAACTGAGGCATATGGAACCAAGAAGCTTCTGCCACAGGAGAAAGATCAATTTTTCCCATTGCGTATGCAACAACCGTACCCACAACTAAGCCCAACAAGATCGATACCGCTCTAACGAATCCAGTAAAGAAACGATTAAGAATCAGGATAAAGGCCAATACGCCAAAAGCCAAAGCTAAATTATCCAGGCTGCCGAAATCAGGGCTGCCTACTCCACCTGCCATATCCTTCAAAGCCACAGGAATCAAGGTAAGTCCAATAATGGTAACAACTGAGCCTGTTACAACAGGAGGGAAGAACTTCAGCAGTTTTCCGAAAAAGCCTGCAATCAAAATAACTACAATTCCTGATGCAATAATCGATCCATAGATCGCTGGAATCCCGTACGAACCCCCAACTGCGATCATTGGCCCTACTGCCGTAAAGGTACAACCCAAAACCACCGGCAAGCCGATTCCGAAAAATCGGTTCGTCCACACTTGAAGCAGTGTAGCAATCCCACAGGTGAGCAAATCAATGGCTACCAAATAAGCAAGCTGCTCTGTCGTTAGACCCAACGCGCCACCTACGATCAAGGGTACAACTACCGCTCCCCCATACATTGCAAGCACGTGTTGAAATCCCAGTGAAAAAACTTTTGCCGGATGGTTTTTCATTGTACCAATTCCTCCTCCATAAATTCTAGTTGTCCTTTTTGCATGCTTTTAATTTGAGCAAGGGAATATACATCATATCCGGCTTCTCTTAATTTTTGGCCCCCGTTTTGGAACGCTTTTTCAATCACAATTCCAATTCCCGCTACCGTAGCTCCGGCTTGCTTCACCACCGAAGCTAATCCTAGGGCAGCTTCACCATGAGCCAAAAAGTCATCTATGACAAGAACATGATCGTCCGAAGATAAGAACCGCTTCGATACGGTAATGTCATTGCTTTCTTGTTTCGTAAAGGAGTATACTTTAGCCACGAAGATATCATCGGACATCGTAAGTGACTTTTTCTTTCTTGCAAAGACTAAGGGCACTCCTAGTTCCAATGCCGTCGTCATTCCGATCGCAATCCCGGATGACTCGATCGTCAGCACCCTGGTGATTTTCTTTCCTTCATTAAAGTACCTGGCAAACTCCTTTCCCATCTCCACCATTAAGACCGGATCGATCTGATGGTTCAGGAAGGCATCTACCTTGAGCACTTCCTCAGAAAGAGCGATTCCTTCTTTCAAGATTTTCTCTTTTAGCAATTGCATCTGTTTGTCCCTCCAACTCAAATGGCTACGATCTCCTCAAAATGCCAAAAACCCGGAACGATAGTCTTCTTCAAGTGAAAGACCATCATTCCGGGTAAAGAGTATCCCCAAAAGATCGCAATCACTCGTAGTCGGTCCATTTACGGTAGACCGGTAGAGACTTGCAGGCCGTATCCCTGCGATTATACGAGTCATTTATTCGTTTATGGACCCATTATAACGGAAGAAAATAAAAAAATAAAGTCCGAAATTAAAAAATCACGAACTTTATTTAATAAAAATCATTTATTATTCGCTTACAACCCTCTTCCAATGGCCAAAAGGGCTAACGTTCGGACCATGGCACCCGTTCCTCCTGTAGGAGAAAAATCCGTTTCCTTCTCCGCCCAAGATGTTCCTGCAATATCTAAGTGAACCCACGGTGTTTCTTCCGCAAAGGCTCCGACGAATAAACCCGCCGTTATGCTTCCCGCATATCGTCCTCCAGTATTCTTTAAGTCCGCCACTTTGCTTTTGATTTGCTCCTTGTACGGATCAAAAGCCGGCAATCTCCAAACGGGCTCTCCCGCTTCAGCTGCCGCTTCCATCACTTCTTCAACGAAATCTTCATTATTGGTTACGACACCGGTTGTACACGTACCCAAAGCAACAAGCACCGCTCCTGTGAGAGTCGCAATATCCACAATATAATCGGCTCCCAATTTCTTCGCATAAGTTACCCCATCAGCGAGAACCAATCGCCCTTCAGCATCGGTATTGAGGATCTCCACCGTTTTTCCGCTCATCGTGGTAATGACATCCCCTGGTTTGAGGGCTGTACCCGAAGGCATGTTTTCTGCACAAGGAAGGACTGCCAGTACATTCACCTCAGGCTTTAGGCGTCCGATGACCTCTAGGCAGCCAATCACCGCTGCAGCTCCCCCCATATCCCCGATCATTTCTTCCATGCCTTCCCGAGGCTTTAGGGAGATCCCCCCGGTATCAAAGCTGATGCCTTTGCCGACAAGCCCAAGCACATCCTCCCACTTTTGGCGGCCTTTATACTTGATGGCCACCAGCTTCGGCGGCTGTGCACTTCCTTGAGAAACTCCAAGCAATCCGCCCATTCCGTACTTTTCCATATCCGCTTTTTCGAGAATCTCATATTCCATTCCGTATCGCGCTGCCACTTCAACCGCCGCTTCGGCAATGCCTGCGGGTGTTAATAGATTACCGGGAGTATTGACGAGCTCCCTAGCCAGGTTCGTTCCAGAGGCCAATGCTTCCCCTGCCAAGCACCCTTGTTCTATTTCTTCCTCCTGTTCCTCGCCGCAAACGAGAGAAAGGCTGGCGATTTGACGAAACTCTTTTTGCTCGGAAGCAAACCCTTTATATCGGTAGCCCCCTAACAAGGCACCCTCGACAAACGCTTGCGCAGCCTCTTGTGCACTAAGCCCGTCCGCCATTAAACTATTTAATGCAACATTTATATGCTTCACCTCACTTTTCAATGCGGTTCTGACCGCACGGGCCGCCACCTCGCGCAACGTTTCATACGTTGCATGCTGTCCCATACCTATAAATAGAATTCGCTTGCACTTTAACTTTCCGAAGGTAAAGTGGATGAAGGTTTCTTTCTTTTTACCCGACAAGTCCCCTTCAGCCAAAAGAGTTGCTAATTGCCCATCCAGCGATTGATCCAACTCAACCAACATTCCCGTGGGCTGCTTTAAATCTTGTTTCAGACCAACAACAAGGCAATCTGCCTGTACCTCATTCAGCGGTTTTGCTAATACACTTACCTGCATCCTGACCACCTCCATAAACATCTAAAAGCCAAACTCCTACTATATTACCAATTGTTGATAACCATATACAACAATGGATACAATGAGAGACAAACACTGCGATATTGCCCTTTATAAACAGGCCAAAGTATATTACCATGGTAGTATGGATCGGAAATAGAAAGGAAGGACCTCATGTCATTATTGCAAAACTATCCTTTATGGGCTTCCCTTACTGGGATTTGCCTAGCCCAGGCTATCAAGATTCCCTTGCACTTTTTCACCCATGGGACTTGGAAGTGGGGTTTACTGTTCAGCACAGGAGGAATGCCTAGCTCCCACTCCGCCGCAGTAACTGGACTTGCCACTGCCGTGGGGATGACTGAAGGATTTGGATCCAGCCTTTTTGCCATTGCTGCTATTTTTGCTGTCATAACCATGTTTGATGCGGCTGGCGTACGCCGTCACGCTGGTCAGCATGCTGCGCTTCTCAACATACTGTGGGCGGAATTTCATGCCATCAAAGAAGAACTTAAGCTGCTGCGTGAAGGAGCGCAACAGGTGAAGCAGGAAAAACTCAAAGAGCTTCTTGGACATCAGCCGATTGAAGTTCTCATCGGAGGATCTCTGGGGATTCTCATTGCACTTGGACTCGGCTTTGTATTCGAATTTCAATAAACATAAAAATGAGGGCAAGTATAACTTGCCCCTCCATGTCAGTTGACTTGAACATTTGCCTGCACCACTTTTTTCGAGTTCAGCTCTTGGATCATGGCGTCGGTAACAACTCCCTCGCCGCGCTGAACGACATAGACATCGAGGTTCTTTTTCCCCCACTGACTATAAACATCCTCTTTTGTATCAAAAAACAAATCTATTTTATTCCCTTTGATAGCTGACCCGATATCCGCTACAACTCCATACCCATATCCAGGGATATACAGGATCGTGCCTAATGGAAAGACATTTAAATCTGCAGCTATAGTTGAATATTCATCTCGGATAACTTTAGCACCGGAATATGTAATGCCATATTGGGGATGTCCAACTTCTTTCCCTGTCGACTCTATCCCGGCCGTATAGCCCGTCGCCACGACGTGGTACTTTTGAAGATGGCCCAAGAAGTCATGCGAGCTCTCTATCCCTTGTTGCGGTTTAGACACAGCCTCTGGTCCCTTCTCTATGCTTTGGATCTGAGGGCGCTCTGTCTCCTGCAAAGGAACGGGCTTTTCACTTAATAGAAACGATGCGGCAATAACAAATAACGCCGTTGTTATTATATAAGTTGTGTGTACGATTTTCACTTTTCATTTCACCTTCTTATTTGATTCCTCTCCGTATTCACAATTTCCCCAGAAAAAAAGAGAAATATACAGATTTAAGAGGAATTGGATAAAAAGGCACAAAAAAAGACGCCTCATCAGCGTCCTTTAGAACATTCGGTATCCCTTTGCTCTCAAAAAGCGAATCGTTACCCCACTAAGGACAGCACCAGCTAATCCGGAAGTTAGGATAATATAGTCAACAGGGAGCAATTTTCCCATACTTATTAATAGGTAAACCAATAGCAAGGCGTACATCACTAATGGCAGCCAAGTCGTCTTGATCAGCATATTCAGGATAAAGCCAATCCCAAAGGCTAAAACAAGAAATAGAGGAACCGAAATAATCAATTGAGCAATATTCACGCACGACACCTCCTTGCAGCTTTCATTCCTCAGTTTACTGGAATCGAAAGGCTTGGTCAACTCCAAAAGAAAAACGAGCAACCCCTCTCTTGAGGAAGTCGCTCGCTCGATTGCTACTCTTCATCTTGTTGCTCTATAAAATCCTGAGTGAGGCGGTCCCTCTCCTTGCTTCCTTCCTTTAGCCGCTCAATCGCCGGAAGAATTAAGGTATCCACTTCTCTCTGGACAGTATAGGCCAGGTCATAGCGATTCTGAGTTTCTAAAAACTTGCCCACTTCGAACAGGTTTTCATATCGTTCAAGCTCTTCTTTCGTCATCTTGGAACGAACCTGAATACTGGCATGGCGCATGGGTTAACCACCTAGAACTTAGATTTCTTCAATACCAGACCTACGCCGCCAAGCATATACAGATAGCGGTGATCGATCACTTTTTTCATGAGAGCTGCTGTATTTCCAAAGATCTTCTTGTTTCCAACAATCCCAATCGCTTCGCCCTTGCCAAGAGATGCTACCGTACCTTTGAGGTCTGGTACAAACTTCTTCATTTCTCCGCCGCCGCGAAGCAACGTGACTAAGTTGGCAGCCAATGTTTCTCCCTGCTGGATCGCGATTTGCGCTGTTGGCGGATATGGGCGTCCATTTTCTTCATTAAAGATCAACGCGCCGTCACCCACTACGAATACATTATCATGTCCTGGCGCATGAAGGAAATCATCCACCTTGACTCTTCCGCGCATAACTTCAAAGCCGGATTTTTCAATGATGGAATTTCCGCGAACTCCACCTGTCCAAACGATGGTACCCGCCTTGATTTCTTCCCCATCCGCTAAGATAACGCCATCTGGATTACATTCCTTAATTGGCGTATTAATCTTGAAGGTAACTCCCTTTTCACGCAATACATTCATAGCGTACTCAACTAATTCCGGGTCAAAGCCAGGAAGGGCAGTTGGAGCGGCTTCGATGTTGTAGATCTTAACCAAGCTAGGGTCTACGTCAAATTCGCTGCACAATTCAGGGATGCGGTCCGATAACTCCCCAACGAACTCGATTCCAGTGAAACCAGCGCCACCCACGATAAAGGTCAAGTAATCTGTGCGCTCAGGCTCATTGCGGAACTTGGAGAACATATATTCAATGTGTTCCTTAATCATTCTTACACTGTTAATGCTGCGAATGCTGAAGGCATGCTCTTTCAATCCCTGGATTCCGAAAGTTTCAGGCTCGCTTCCGAGTCCGATAACCAAATAATCATAATCTAAGGTACTGCCATCCGCTAGGGTCACTTTTCTTTCTGCATGTTGAATGCTCTCAACAGTACCCTGAACAAAGTTCACCTTATTCTTGTCAATTACCGTATCAATTTCGATGCGGCAGTTATCATGATGAAGCGTTCCAGCCGCCGGCTCATGAAGCCAGGTGGTAAGATAGTGATAGTTATGCTTGTTAACTAATGTTACTTCTGCTTCATTGTAGTTCAATAGCTTCTGCAATCGAACTGCTGTCATAATTCCGCCGTACCCTGCACCTAAAATAACAATCTTCGTACTCAATGCCATCACATCCATTTATCATGATAATTTTACTTTGTGCTCCTGCTCCTGTCTGAATGTATCTGTCTATATGAAGTTCGACAGGTGAAGGAAACTTGTAGCTTTTTTCACTTATTTTCTCCTGCAGATAAGGGCTAACTCCTGGCAGGTTTTACCTAATCTGCATAGCCTATCTTCTATTGAGAATTTTTTCACAATCTATTCACATTTCTATTGTAAAATGGAAATGAAAATTTGACAAGTGAATTTTTGCACAAAGCTCGTGAATTTCTATACAAAATTTTAAGATTAACAATAGGACCATGTCAATATAAAATAATTCGCTTTTGCTTATTTTTTTCGAATTTATCTTTCCTTAAATGGAACTCGCAGGTATAATAAGGTAAGTTTATTTCCCTTATGGGCCTCATAGTTGGAAGCTTGTTTTTGAAATATAGAACATGTTTCGCAGGAGAACAGTATCAAGTGGAGGTGCCTTAATAGTGAGTCTTTATCGTGATGAGAAAGTGTACGACCTTACCATCGTCGGTGGCGGACCTGCTGGCTTGTTTACCGCTTTTTATGGCGGGATGCGTCAATGCAGCGTCAAAATTATTGAGAGCATGCCTCAATTAGGCGGACAGCTTTCCGCTCTTTACCCTGAGAAGTTTATTTACGATGTAGCCGGATTCCCGAAAGTACGGGCACAGGAACTAGTAGATGCACTAAAAGAGCAAGCCATGCAATTTGAAACTACCCTCTCCTTAGAAGAACGCGTTCAGAATGTAGAAAAACAAGAAGACAAATTCGAAATCACAACCGATAAGGGCGTCCATTTTTCCAAGGCTATTATCATTACGGCGGGCGTTGGCGCCTTTGAACCAAGGCGCTTAGAACATGAAAAGGCACCTCAGTTTGAAGGAAAAAACCTTCACTACTTCGTAAACGATTTAAATATGTTTGCTGGACAACGCGTGGCTGTTTTTGGCGGAGGGGACTCTGCTGTAGACTGGGCATTGATGCTTGAACCGATCGCCAAACACGTTCATCTCATCCATCGTCGAGATAAGTTCCGCGCCCATGAGCACAGTGTAGAAAATCTCATGAACTCCGAGGTCAATGTACTGACTCCTTTTGAGCTGACAGACCTCGTGGGAACTGATGCCGTTGAGCAAGTTGCTATCCAAAACAGCAAAACGAAAGAAAATAAAGTGCTTGACGTGGATGCTGTCATCGTTAACTTTGGCTTCATCTCTTCTTTAGGACCGATCAAGAATTGGGGACTCGAATTCGAAAAGGGCAGCATCGTTGTCAATTCTAAGATGGAGACCAACATTCCCGGAATCTATGCTGCCGGTGATATTGCCACTTACCCAGGAAAGGTGAAACTGATTGCCGTAGGATTCGGTGAGGCCCCAACAGCGGTCAATAACGCCAAGTCCTACATTGATCCGGAAGCGAAAGTTCAACCGGGCCACAGCAGTTCCATGCACATGTAAACTGACAAAAAGGGCTGACCCATTTGCCATGCGGGTTAGCCTTTTATTTTTAAATATGTACATATTGAGTCGCCCAATGAGACAAAGTAAAGGAAAAAGTCATTATTGGAGGGTTGACCTCATGACAAGAAGTACCGCCAATATCCTCTACATTGCGTTTCTCGTCCTTATGACCCTGGTATTGCCTGCTCTCCTCCTCTGGGGGACTAGTGCTTCCATAGAAGGCATCATTGCTGCTGTTCTATCCTTTGGCACCATGGCAGCTTACGTTGTCTATACGTTGATCTTAGGGAACAGAAATTCATAAAAAGAACGCTAAAAAAGCCTGTCGTAAACTGACAGGCTTTTGCTATTTCGATTACTTAACGAACTATTCACACTTCTCCGGAGTACCCTCTTCTGTAGCGGTTTTATAGCTGGTTCCGCAGCCGCAAGTCGCGATGGCGTTAGGGTTATCAATGGTAAATTATCGATATCCGTTTAAGTTCGATAAATTCAGGTATATTGGACATACTAAGCATTAATGAAGATTGTATAGTACCTCGACATTGGCGTATTACCATATACTTGAATTAATATTTATTAATTTCATTATAATATGTCACCGGACAAGAAAGCAAACAAAAAAGAGACATTAGCCACACAGACTAATGTCCCAAACTCTCACCCTAAACTAAAAGTTAGTTTAGTTATTAATTAGACGTATAAGAAGTAACAAAGGTTTCATATTTACCAATATTCCAATACTTACCTAAACCACTATTGGCTGAAAAGTGTTACAATGGTTACATCTTCCTCAATTGAGGGTTGAGCGGTTATTCTTACAAAACGTTCCAAATGAGCGTTTATTTTTTGCTATTCTACACCTATCCCCATCTTAAACCTCATATATTCATCTTTCACTTCCTCCTGGAAAGCATCCATGATCTTCAACGCTTCATCAGGTCTTAACTCGTCTATTTTCGTGAAGTAATGATACATATCTTTGTAGACCGCTCCCCAGTTGGCTAGATCAATATCCTCTTCCTTGAGTCTATCCATATACAACCTTACCCATTTACCTGTATTCGCGGGCATCATATACATTCCCCCATACTGTTTTATATTTCCAGTATAAAGGTTGTAGGGTTGGGGAATTGTGTCAATTCGGTTAAATGGAATAATATTTGAGCTATTGGTGAATATAAGCTTAAGCACCTAGTCTTTCATCATGTTAAACTACTCGAAATCCCCCTGATTGTTTAGGGGGATTTTGGCTTTAAAAAAGTTAGTTTTGGTTAGAAAAATAAAAAGCCCCATCGCTGGAGCTCTGTTGATAATAGGTT
>NZ_JBEGDL010000015.1:0-124025 GCF_040813775.1 Ammoniphilus soli | reverse complement strand
CAAAGAGATGTTCCACTCCACGATCTTCTAAATATCTAACGAGTTGATGAGAAATAAGTTCTTTCATTTCTGTTGCTTCCTCCTAGAATTTCAATAGAATTTTCCCATAGTCGCCGGATAGAGCTTTATCAAAAGCTTGCTGAAACTCGGAAACCGGCATAATTTTGGAAACTATAGGTTCTATATTAAAGTTATCATTTTGCAAGTACTCCACCGCTTTTTGAAAGTCAGTTGGAAAGCTATAAATAATAGATCCATAAAGCGTTATTTCGTTTCGAACCACATGAGCAACGGGGAAATTCGCTTCTTGCGTGATCCCGATCATGACCATGGAACCGCCTGATGTTACATGTTGCATAGCTTGTTCAATGGATGTTTTGGTTCCTGCAGCCTCGATGACCACATCAAACATTTGATCCTTCAAATCTTCCGGATGTATGGCTTTTATGTTGTTTCCTAAGCTCTTTACCAGTTCCAATTTCAAAGGATTTATATCAACGGCTGTTACCTCAGCTCCCAAATAACTGGCTAGAGAAGCAGCTAACATTCCCTCATTCCCGCAGCCAATAATTGCGACCGAAGTCTCTTTGGTGATCTCAGCCTTTGTAAAAGCATGAACGACCACAGCAAAAGGTTCAATCAAGATCGCTTTTTCATCAGACAATTCCTCAGGGACGGGCAGTACGAACCTGGATGAAATAATAAACTCCTCTGAAAAACCACCATCGGTATTAATCCCTAATGATTTCTTATGCTGACAAAGATTTGTCTTGCCTTTTGCACATTTTATACATTCCCCGCAAAACGAGTTTGGCTGTACAACCACCCTTGTGCCGATTCGATATTGAGCATTTTCTCCGGCTTCGATTACCGTTCCCAGCAATTCATGGCCCGGTCGAATAGGATAAGATGCATAATTGATGCTCCCTTTGAAGACTCTGAGATCGGAGCCGCAGATTCCGCCATAGGTCAGCTTTATTTTGACTTCTTCCCCTTTTGGTACGGGCAATGATTCAGTTTGTCGCATTTCCATCTCATTGGGACTTTTCAAAAACAATTCCAACATTTCAATCACCACCATACTGTTCATCTCTTGTTCACAGTATAGCTTGATTTCTGGTAGTTATAAAATGAATAAAACTCATGGTATCCATGAGTTTTTGTAATGAATCTATTCACTTTTCAATATAAATCCCTTAAAATGCGTGACCGCAGGTGACATATAACGATCGGTTCGCCATGCCATTTGAATAATCCTTCTGCACCGCGGCCTAGAAACGCTAAGCAGGGATATCTTTCTCATATCAAGGCCCGGTATGAACGGGATAAGCGCTACTCCAAAATTGGCAGCCACAAACCCGGCTATGGTCGCATCCCCAACTCCTTCGAAAGTTGCCGTTGGCTTAAACCCCGCTTCTTGACAAAGGTTATCAATGACCTCGCGCAACCCACTCTCATGCTTATACAGAACAAATGGTTCGTCAGCCACTTCCCTCAGGTCCACTTCTTTTTCATCCGCTAACCGATGGCTTTTGGGAACAATCAGAAATAGCTCCTCATCCACCACTGGGATGGTCGTAACATTTTCTACTGGTTCATTGGGAGAACAAAAACCGAGGTCAATTTCCCCTGCTTCTAGTTGGTGCATAATTTTCTTTGTTGAATCTTGCGTCAATTGAAATTGTATGCCTGGATACTGACCACGAAATTCGCTGATTAAATCAGGGATAAAACTAGATCCTAACGTGTGAATGAACGCAAGCGAAATGATTCCGTGAAAGGGATCCACCATATCCTTCAGTTCTTGTTTCGCCATTGTAATTTCTTGCATGGCTCGATTGGCATACTGCAAAAAGATTTCTCCATATTGATTTAACGCCACCCCACGCGTTTTCCGTTCAAATAATGGGACCCCTAATTCTTCTTCCAGTCTGGCAATGGAACGACTAAGCGCAGATTGGGTAAGTGCTAGTTCGTCTGCCGCTCTGGTAAAGTTTTGAACTTTAGCTAATACTTGAAAATATTCAAGCTGCTGCCACTCCATGATGAATTCCTCCCCTATTTGTTAACCCTTCTTTCATGGTTCTTTCTATAAGAATACACTAGTCCTAAGAAATACAGAAAGAAGCCCTCCGAATTTGGAGAGCTTGTTATGATGTTATGAACTTTACTTCGCTAGTTCTTTATTGTTTTGTCTCTTAGCCTTCTGATCAGTAAGATCTTTACAACGGCCTGCTTTCAAGACATAGCTCGGAACCTCACGCTCAAACATTTCCGCCGCTCTCCTCGCCGTAGCCATTGCCTTTTGCAAATCAACGCCCGTGTCGATGCCCATCTCGTGAAGCATGTGGATAACATCCTCTGTAGGGACATTACCTGCTGCTCCAGGAATAAAATTACAGCCGCCCAATCCGCCGAAGGCACCATCGAAGGTTGTGATTCCAGCCTGAAGACCAGCAACGATATTGCTCAGAGCCATGCCGCGAGTATTATGGAAATGCAGAACCCATTTCACTTGCGGGAAGGTCTTTACCATATGACTGCTTACTTCATAGATTTGTCTCGGATTTCCCATACCAGCGGCGTCAGACAAGGATAATTCGGTAATACCCAATTTCAAGAACTCACGTACAATTTTTTCTAACTGCTCTACCGGGATCTTGCCATCAAACGCACATCCCCAAGCAGAAGAAAGGGCGCCAGATATATTAATATTGTGTTTCGTTGCATATTCTACACAAGGAATAAAACCTTGCATCATTTCCAAAGGGGTTTGATTAAAATTATTGATACAGTGAGACTCGCTGACCGATACCGTTAGCTTGGCTTTGGTCAAACCAGCAGCATGGGCACGTTCTAATCCTTTAAGATTAGGGATGAGAGCGCGATATTCCACACCTTCCACTCTTTTCATTCGTTCAACCACTTTATCTGTATCCGCCATTTGAGGAATAAGTCTCGGGTGGACAAAAGATCCGATCTCAATCACTTTGATCCCCGAATCAACCACCATATCGAGAAGTTCCAGCTTTTCTTCTACACTAAGCATTTTTTTCTCATTTTGCAGGCCGTCACGCAAACCAACCTCACAGATCGTTACTTTATCAGGCCATACGATGTTTGCACTTTGCATATTCTCATCCTCCCAAGTTACTAGGGGTTATTTTAAATCTATTAGAAAAAGATATACTAGATCGATCTAACGAGATTATACACATCTGTTTTAAACTTTGTCAATTTTTTATTAATTATCTTTCAAATCGTTATTAAAAGCCCTGTGCAACTATTTTTTAAGAATAGTAACTCAGGACTATGACTCTTACATCGCCTTTTCCGCTTTCTGAGGTACCTCTTCGATCGAATAAGATCTGATCATCCAGTGAGCCAATAAAGCGGTTAGACATCCCAGTACACCCACCATGATAAAGCCTTGCCCTAAGTCTAGCCAATCCCCGATGAATCCCATGAATAATGGCCCGCCGAACATCCCCAGCCCATAAATTGACTGGTAAAACCCCATGGCCGTTCCCCTTTTTCCCGCTTCCATATGTTTGATGCTCAATGACATCAAGATTGGAGATACAAAGCCTCTTCCCAGCCCTGCCAGCGTCTGGGTAAAGATTAAGAATCCAATACTCCCTGAGAGCGGAATGAGTATCGTAAATACACCGCTAAGGATAAATCCTAAAATGATGACATTCTTTTCTCCGATTTTCTGAGATAAATGCCTTCCGCCGACCCAGGCTGCTATGGCCGTTGGAAAAATAGAGCAGAACGTGAGAAGCCCCATGTCCCATTTTGTCGCTCCAATCGACTGGGCAAACAGCGGGGTAAATCCAAATACAGTAGCATAAGTGATCATTTGAAAGAGGATAGCAAGAAACGACACTTTGAGAAGGGTTCGATCACTCGCGACATGCAAAACGCCTTGCATCGTAATTTTCTGTGCGTTCTCTTCAAACTTTTCCACCACAAAAAAGGCCCCCACTAAACCGACCAACCCTACCACTCCGCCAAACAAAAAGGCCGTTTCCCAGCCATAGGCATCGGCGAACCAACCACCGCTTAAAATCCCTGCCATTTGTCCCATGGTATTATAGAACGTAATCGTCCCTATGGCTTTTGTCGTTTCTTCTTTGCGATAGTAGCTAGCAAATAGAATAGTAAAATCCACCCATGTAGCTGCTGCAGCTCCGGCAAGGGCGCGCAAGATTAAGATCCACGTGACTTCTTGCGTAATAAGGATTCCTGCCCCTGCCAAAACGGAAAACATAAATCCAAAAATAATGAAAACCTTTCTCTTATGCAAGCGATCGGATAAGACCCCCACAGGTATACGCAGCAGCATCTGACTTAACCCATACATCCCTACGATTAAGCCAGCCATTTTATGAGAGGCTCCCAAATGCTCCACATAAGCAGTAAGGATAGGCACACAAGTATACATCGAAAACCAGAATAAAAGTGTCACAACACAGAACAATTTTATCCGGTAATTGGGGCTATTATCTGCTATCAAGAGAATACACACTCCTTTATTTTGAAAAAACGATTTAAACAGAACAATCTAACTCTTTAAGTTGATCTATTATACCTCAAGTATAGTAATAGTTAAAGCCGTCTATTGGTTTTCCTCTTACTACATGGTACCATGGTAAGGCAAGCATATTAATTTTTCTCTTCTTTAACACTTTACCGCAATAGTGAAATATTATAAGATATAAATAGTATATTACTCGGATTATCGTACGAGAGGATGACAAAAGTGATTGAGCATCTAGATATCCCGATCAGGGAAAAGAATATTGTCTTAATTGGATTTATGGGAGTAGGAAAAACCACCATTGGACAATTAATTGCCAAAAAGCTGTACCGAGACTTTATCGATGTGGATCACGAGATCGAAAGAGTTCATAACATGAAGGTCTCTGAGATATTTGAAAAGTACGGTGAGAAGCAGTTCCGTCAAATGGAAAAGGATTTCATTGTGAACACTTGCACCAACACGCGCCTGAAGATTATCTCCTTGGGCGGAGGAGCTTACTTACAGGAGGAGGTTCGCAAAGTTTGCTTAGAAAAATGCATCGTTTTCTTCCTTGATTTATCTTGGGAATCTTGGAAGGATCGCCTTCCCCTCATTATCGACAGCCGACCTATTTTGAAAAACAAGTCGCTAGAGGAAATGGAGTCCCTATTCCTTAGCCGGCAGGAAGCCTATTCCCTCCACAATTCCAAGTTCTCTACCAATGAGGACGACCCGGAAAAAGTCGCCAATACGATTGTGGAATCGATCAAGCTAGCCTGGGAGATCTATCAGCCTCAGTAGATATTTAAAGTAACGGGCTAGACGCGTTAACAGGAGATTTTCCGCTTATTGCTCTTTTTTAAACGAAAAAGGGTAAAATAAGCGGACTTTTTTCTGTTAAGCCCAAGATAACCAGGTTTTTTCGTAGATTATAAGAGAATAACCGGAATTTCTCCCGTTAACATCTCTAGTGAACCTATACTCACCAAAAAGTCCTTACTGTCATCACTGACAATTAGGACTTTTTTAGCTGGATTGATACATGATTAAACTCCCGTTAAACTTTCATTTTATCTTCTTTGTAATTAAAAGTAGTTTTGAGATAAGTCTTGAGCCAAGGAATCATAAAGCGGTCAACGCCCCAAGACAGCCACTTCACCCCACGCAACAAGGAAGTTAAAAAGCTCGACGTTCGGAAGGGCAAAACCTTCAAGGAATGCCGCGTACAGCCTTGTACGGCAGGTTTTTCACCAGCGGCTTTCGCAATCGCTCCCGTAATGAAAACTTCACATCGGACAAACGCGTTCCATCATATAATCAATTTACCAATCATGTTGACGACCAGATCACCAAGTCAAACTGGAGCAGTCATCGGAGCTGCAAGGACGATAGAGAGGCAGGGCTATTGTCAATGGGGAGGTTGTATAACTTGAAACATTATAGGAAGAGGTTCATTGTAAAAAAAGGCTTGGCTATTTTAGGGAATATCCTGTTTATTGCAGGCTTTCTTGCCATGGTCTTGTACTTCTTGACACTTGTTCCTCAATTGATCGTGCCATGAAAACAGGTGTACCCAGCTTTAGTCTGAATACACCTGTTTCTATATCCTCAATGTAAGGGCTGTTCTTGATGTTCATTTTTCGGCACCTGTCCAACTCCCGCAACATTGCTCATCGGAAGATTGGAGAAATCGGCAAAATACTCCTCCTGCTCTTCATGAGACACAAATCCCAGATCCACTCCAATGGCTCGTGACAAAAAGGGATCCATTGTGCATAAATCGGATTTCGAAAGGTCGGAAAGACTCGTTTTTCCGGTCGTATAACAGATGAGCTCCATCTCGCGAACGGATGCGTTTAAAAAGTTGAACAAGTTTGTGGCACTTTTCTCCACATCTAATTTGTCCGTCATTTTGGCATTGTACACCACTAAATCGGTGGGCGGCTCGAATGGCAGGGATTGAGTCATCTGGTCTCCGACCATAGAAATCATGGCAATGGTACCAATATAGACTGCATCCGCTCCCAGTGCCATCGCTTTCAAATAACTTCCTGGAGTGACCAGCCCTCCCGTCGCGATGAGGCTGACATCCCTAGTGGCCCCTTTTTTCGCTAAAAACTTCGCCGCGCGAGTAATGGCATAGAGGGTGGGAAGCCCTAAATCATCCTCCAAAATAGGCGCTGCCGCATGGGTGCCTCCCTCCGCACCATCCACGGTCACAAAATCAACGTCGGCTTCTAAAGCAATTTGCAGCTCTTTTTCAAGATGGTGGGTCGCGGCAAACTTCAAGCCTACCGGTACACCCGTCTCCTCTTTCAATTGCCGTACCAAAGAAATAAACTGCTCCTTCGTATCTACCCCAGGCAATCGGGAATGAATGATGGCATCTTCTCCTTCAGGAATACCAAAAACCTCCCGGTACTCTTTCCCGATATTTTTAGCGGCCGACCTTTGAGGCGTAGAGCCTTGCGCCCCTTGGCCCAATTGGATTTCAATGGCATCGAGCCGTTTGTACTTTTCCGGGGTATTCAACCAACCGCCACGATTGTATTGACCGATCAATAGGCTTGCCGCTTCCCTTTCCTCTTCCATTAGCCCCGCTTCTCCCGTATTGGTAGCGGTGCCGATTCGCGAAGCGCCTTTGGCTAATGCAATTTTTGCGCTTTTGCTGAGCGCTCCCCCGTAAGACATCCCAGCAATCATAATCGGAATGGAAATGGTGAGCGGCTTTCTCGCTCTTCTTCCAATGGTAACTGCGGTTGAGATCCCTACATTCTCTGGTGTAGGAAAACGAAACAGATGAACCGGGCTGAACAGGATCTGTTCCCATGGCGAAAATCTTATATGGCTCCCCATCGGCCTTCCAGGCGGCAGTCCTTGGCTGGCCCGCATGATGTTTTCCATCATATAAATGGGGCTGATCTTTTTGGCAATCGGCATCATTTCAAACAAATTTTCCGTATACTGATCTTTCGCCATGCGTTTAATGGCCTTGTCTACCGTTTCATTCACAATACTTCGCGCGATATTTCCTAGGAATCTAAACATACTCTCATTCACCTAGTGTGTCTGGCTCTGGCCGGAATTGGTGTTTAGCTCTTCTAGCTTTTGAGCAAGGGCAATACAGATCTGCTTGACCTCTCCCAATTGGCGTGCTGCGCTTTGTTCTTCAATGGCTAATTGGTTTAGGCGATCGTCACCCATCCGGGTTAAATCTTTGTAATGCTGGGTCTCAATCGTAGATAAAGTTCCTGCAATAGTCTGGATCCGGTTTAGCTCAGAGCTGATATAAGAAATCGTATTTTTCATATCCAATGTTCCCTGTTCCATGGCTGTTGTCCCCCCAATATAAAAATGCATTTCCTTATGCTTAGTTTGGGGTGAAAATCCAATATTATGTAATAAACCCACTGACCAATTCATGGCAGCGGGTTCTACTTAAAAACGGTTGCCGAAAGGCAACCGCTGACTTATTACATTTCCTTATACTCAGGGAATGGGTCTTTCTTGCCCCATCCCCCGCGTCCATTGTCAAAAGCAACTCCTTCAATATAGTAAAAGGCATGCAGCCAGGTTTTGTTTTCACTGTCAACCTTCGTTCTGGCTGACCCATCCTGGATCAATAAGGCATTTAACATTTCTCCGCTCTCGAGAAAGACATAGCCAAGCAAATGACCTTGTGCATCCCGCTCTACCTGATCAAACGACACCCGGACGTTTAGAAACTCATTTTGATTCGTTTCCGGATTGTACTTCGAGACATAGCGCATGGTATCAGACCAAGACAGATATTCGCTGTGAATGCCATTGGCATGATCCACCCCTTGCGTGTGGTCTACGGTCCGTACTCCAATCAAACGAAGCTTGTCCTTTTGCCCATTGCGGGGGAAAAAGAATAGCTTTGAGGCGTAGAAGCATCCTCCATCGCCAGGTCACTCTCCCCTACATCATCACAAAGAAATAAAATACGGCGGCAAGGACGAAGCGATACAGCGCAAACCACTCTAGCTTGAGGCGCTTGATCAGGTTCAGAAACGTGACCACCGCCAGCATGGCCACGACAAAAGCCGCAAGAAAACCAACCAAGAAAAGAAACAGCGCATCCGCGGTCAAGAGCTCACGGCTATCATACATGTCCAATATGGTTGCACCGAACATAACCGGAACAGAGATGATAAAGGTAAAATCCGCCGCCGCTTTCTGGCTAGTCCCCAGCAGCAGCCCGCCGGATATCGTCGATCCAGATCTCGAAAACCCCGGCCACAGCGCCAAGCATTGGAATAAGCCGATGCCTAGGGCTTGCTTATAGGTAATGTCATCCGTATTTTCGGCTGTTACTGTTCGTTTGGCCCGTGCAGCTATGATCATCAAGATGCCCCCGATGATTAAACCGATCAGGACGGGAGCCGGTCCGAACAAAGTGTTTTTGATAACATCCTTAAATATCAGGTAAACAATTAAAGCGGGAATCATGGCAAGGACCATGTGGATCGCATTTAATTTATTTTTGGCCGAAAAATTGAACGTAAGAAGACCTTTTGCAATGTCCATATACCTTTTCCAATAAAGCACAAACACGGCCATGACGGCGCCTAGTTGAATGACAATCTTAAATGTCGTCGCTGTATCCCCTTCAAAGCCTAGTAAATGGCCAGCTAAGATGAGGTGACCGGTTGATGAAACGGGAAGAAATTCTGTTAATCCTTCAAGAATACCCAGTATTAATGCGCTAATGATATCGTTCATGAATACATATCCGCCTTCCTAAATTGTAAACTCGTGTGACTAAGGATTCTATGATGTCACGTATCTACAATACACCTCCCATGAGAAAAGACCTCTTGCATGAGGTCTTTTTGCTTCGACTCAATTCTATCATTTTACCATGAAACAGGACTAATTGACCTTAGCCTTTACCTTAAAAAATTTCCTTTCTCTAACTCTGCTGCGTTCATTTCTCTACAAAGTACCTCATTATTATGGAACAATCTATAATAATATCCCCCAGATTCGCTCTTTCACGTTAACGCATATCTCCTGAACCGCACCTGTTTGCAAGCTATTTTGAAAATAAATATAATTCCAGTATTAGATCAATCTCACCAAGGGAGGAATCTTCATGGATATCCTTATTAAATATTGCAGCGGCAATGATATAGCTGGCAAACTATCAGAGGGACTTAAAAAATGGGAAGAAAACGGAAGCGTACAGTTGAGTGAACAAGGCTGTTTAAACTACTGCGGGGACTGCTTAACGAAACCCTATGTCTTTATAGGAAAAGAAATGTTCATGGATGACGATGTTGACTCTCTCATTCAGCAGATTGACCAATGGCTGAAAGCCAACACCAAAAATGTATACGTATAACATGAGTGAAGCTGGCCTGCCCTAACAGGACCGGCTTCTTTTATAAAAACGCACTCTAACTAAACTACACTAAAACTAACAAAAACCAACAAAAACTATAATTCCTAGTATTTATTTCCTTCAATATTTGCTATAATTTTCACCAGACATAATATTAAACGGAGGAAAAATATGAGGCTAGCGAAATTTCTTGTCATTTGGTTGTTGCTCCTAATTATGAGTGCTTGCGGTACAACTGAAAGCAGTCAACCAACCCAGCCAATCCAGCCTGAAGAAACCAAATCAGCAGATACTCCCCAAGAAATTGTGCTGAGTACAACCACCAGTACACAGGACTCAGGATTATTGGATGCCATTTTGCCGCCATTTGAACAGTCAACGGGAATTAAAGTGAAAGTGGTGGCCGTAGGAACTGGACAAGCTATTCAGCTTGGCAAAGATGGAAATGCCGATGTCATCTTTGTTCATGCCCGCGAAGCGGAAGTCCAATTTGTTGCTGATGGCTATGGAATCAATGCTTACGATGTCATGTATAATCAATTTCTAGTGATTGGACCAGAAAATGATCCTGCTGGAATTAAAGGAATGGCATCGGTTACGGAAGCATTCAAAAAAATAGCGGAAACGGGGTCCACTTTCATCTCCCGAGGAGACGATTCGGGAACACATAAGAAGGAACTATCCGTATGGAAAAAAGCTGAATTAAAACCGGAAGGTGACTGGTATCTTTCTACGGGGCAAGGCATGGGAGCCACCTTGCAAATGGCGGATGAAAAAGGTGCCTACACTCTGATTGACGAAGCAACCTACCTGGCTCAACCGTCCAATTTGAAGGTTCTTTTCGAAGGCGATCAAGCATTATTTAACCCATATGGCATCATTCAGGTTAAATCAACAAGCAAACCCGAATTAGCGGAAAAGTTGATTAATTATATTGTAAGTGAGGAAACTCAAAAATTGATCGGTGAATTCGGCAAAGATAAATATGGAAAAGGACTTTTTGTACCAAGCGTACAAAAAAGACCATAGTCCCCATAACCAATAGAAGAGGCTGATCCCCAAAGGCCGATGAAAACGACTTTTCTGGGGATCAGCCTCTTAACAGATTGGCAGGAAGATTAGATGAAGTTGTAATTGAAATAGGTGAAAATTCCTCCCATTAATTACACTTTATCTTGTTTGATTTTGTTTTTAAGTGACGTTTCTCCACTTACAGTCATCTCCACAATTTACCTACCCTTTGGCTCACCCTCTACCATATAATCAGGTGAATTAAAGCTACATATGTTTTTCTTTGCTAATTTCGGTATATTAATGAAGAAAAAATTCTATAGAAAAGGACCATAAAATCTATGAAGAAGTTCATTATCGTTGGAGCAGGGATTCTCGGAGCCTCCACTGCCTATCAGTTGGCCAAAAGAGGCGCTGAAGTGGTCATCGTCGACCGAAAAGATAAAGGACAAGCGACAGATGCCGCCGCCGGGATTATCTGCCCATGGCTATCGCAACGCAGAAACCAGGCTTGGTACCAGCTGGCGAAAGCGGGAGCGCGCTTTTATCCAAGTCTTATCGAGGAACTTGAAAAAGACGGGGAAACCGATACCGGTTATGCTCGGGTTGGAGCACTCAGTATTCATACGGACAGCGAAAAATTAACCAAAATCGAAGACCGGGCAATCCAACGAAAAGATACCGCACCGGAAATTGGTGAGATTACCCCTCTTTCTCCAGAAGAAACGAACGGTTTATTTCCTCCTCTTGCTGAGGGGTTCGCTTCCATACATATAAGCGGTGCAGCACGGGTTGATGGGCGTGCCCTTCGTGATTCTCTCTTGCGGGCTGCCCAAAAAAATGGGGCTAGTCTCCTGCATAGAGATGCCACCCTTCATTACGAAGGAAATCGTGTCATAGGGGTGCATACTGAGAAGGAAACGATAGAATCGGACAGCGTGATCATTTGCGCTGGGGCTTGGGCCAATCCATTATTACAGCCATTAGGCGTCCACTTTAAAGTGAGCTTTCAAAAAGCCCAAATCATTCATCTGGAACTGCCGGAATCCAGCACCGATAAATGGCCTGTTATCATGCCACCGACCGATCAGTATTTGCTATCCTTTGATGGTCAGCGAATCGTCATTGGAGCCACGCATGAAAATAATCCAAATGGCTATGACACCCGGGTTACGGCTAGCGGATTGCAAGAGGTTTTGAATAAAGCATTAGAGGTCGCTCCTGGCCTAGCCAATGGAACCTTTCTGGAAGCAAGGGTGGGTTTCCGTCCCTTCACTCCAGGATTCTTGCCGGTCTTCGGAGCTCTCCCCCGATGGGAAGGAATATTCATCGCAAACGGATTAGGCGCTTCAGGCTTGACCGTAGGTCCTTATCTAGGAAATCAACTAGCCAAGCTGGCTCTTGGATTAGACGTAGATGTGGATTTGCAACCGTATGATCTGAAAGGGGCCCTAGAGGATATAAGCAGCCAATGAATGAATTTCCCAGTCCATACAGAAAATAGGTTTATCAAATGATTTCTGGAGGACGCTATATGGGGAACTTTAACATTACCGATGCGGACATCGATGATATCTTAAGCGAGTTTATTGGAGAAAAGAAAAGCGGGTCGAGGAAGAAGACCCTTACTGCTGCGGAAGCAGCTAATTTATGGTCTCAATATATGGGCGATACTGAAGCAATCTGTATCTATACTTATCTCCTGAAAATCGTTGAGGATAAGGAAATACGATCTGTTCTAGAGCAATCCGTGCAATTATCCCAAAACCATATAGCAAAAACCAAAGAATTTTTCACTCAGGCTGGCTACCCGATTCCGGTGGGCTTTAGCGTTGAGAAGGATGTTAATCTCCAAGCACCTCGCCTATATTCGGATGCTTTCATTTTGTATTTTATCGAAATTATGACTGTTCATGGGTTTACCGCCTACAGCTTAGCGATTGGTTCTTCTGAACGGGAGGATATCCGGAACTATTTTATCCAATGTGAATCAGCTGCAGCAGAGCTATATAATAAAATTATCAATCTGAGCAAATCTAGAGGACAGTTCTATGAATCCCCCGTTATTCCGTCGCCTGATCAGGTGGAGTTTCTTCAAAAAAAGGGGTTGCTTTCTGATCTGTTTGGAGATCCTAAACCGCTTAGCGTTGTCGAGATCAATAATCTTTTCTTCAACATGAAAAAAACCATCCTTTCCAAGACTACCGCTTTGTCTTTTAGTCAAGTGGCCGAATCGGCTGAAATACGCCAATTCTTCTTAAAAACTACAGGAATAGCAGAAGAGAATTTAGAAAGCTTGCGTCACTTTTTAACTCAAGATGATCTTCCCTCACCGCCTACTTGGGAAGATCATATTACAAAATCTACCGTCAGTCCCTTTTCCGACAAGCTCATGATGTTTCATATAGGCTTTAAAATGAGTTCTGCTATTGCCTATTATGGAGCAGGCATTGGAACATCCATGAGGGCTGATATTCTTGCAGCGTACAGTAAAACCTTGGCTAACGTCATGAAAAGTTCCAACGATTGGCTGTCTCTCATGGTTAAAAATGGTTGGCTGGAGAGACCGCCGGAAGCGGTGGACAGAAAATCTTTGGCGAAAAGGGAGCATTAGTAAAGCTTATGAATACACAATTTGAACAAACTGATCAGCCCCCCAGTCCTGTATTTTTATTTAATACGGCCAACCAGACGAACGTCCAGACGGATGAGTTTTCTGTTCCCGCCCAAAGCGGCGAAATCATGTGGGTTCATATCGACCCTTCCCAAAAAGAGGATCTAAAAAAGTATCTGAAAGAGTTAAAGGTACATCCTTTAGCGGAACAAGCTATGACTTCCTTCAGCGATATCCCTCGAGTTGATATATACCAAAACCATGCCGTGATATCAGTCGTGGCGATCAAAGAGGATTATTCAGTTGTACGGATAGGCATTTTAGTCGGAGAAAACTATGTGATTACTCATGAAGAGGAAAATGATTTGGCTCTATTTTCTGACCTGCAGGAAGATTTTCGTGATCATCCCGATCATATGTCTAGCACCGGTCATATTCTGTATCACATCTTAGACAAGATTGAGATGTTTTACCTCAAGGTAGTGGATAAAATTGCCGACGAAATACAGGGCCTTGAAAAACAAGTATTCAAAACCCCTTTTGCCAATGAAATTGGGCATAAAGTCTACCGATGGAGAGCCAAATTGCATGACCTCAGGCATGTCGTGGAAGCGCAAGAGAATGCAATCAAGACCATCGGCAGATCAGATTTTCCATATATTAATGAAGATTCCGGTTTCTATATGCAGGATCTGCAAGAAAATTTCTCAAGAGTAGTGAATGCTTTTGACACCTTTAGAGAAAACCTTACTGGGGTTTTCGACTTACAGATGTCCCTCAAATCCGACCATATGAATGCCATTATGAAAACATTGACTCTTGTGAGTGTCGTCTTCATTCCCATGACTTTTATTGCTGGAATGTACGGAATGAATTTCGAGCTCATACCGGAGCTGAAATGGAAATATGGATATTTCTACTCCCTCATCCTCATGTTCGGACTAGGGATCAGCATCGCCCTGTATTTCAGGAAAAAGGGATGGTGGGGCAATTCCCCCAAAGCAGATGGGGAAAAATGGAATGGAAAATCCACAGGAACAGACCTAGGTTAATTACCTAGGTCTGATTTCAATTCTTATTAACACGGATATCCAACTTACCGCATATTATTTGATAAGAGAAATGTGGAGGTGAAAGTAAAATGCTTTCGTCTGACCTATGGGTATCCGTATTTTTTATCTTTTTGTTTGCTTTTGCTGTCTGGCTATTTACTTACGAATCTAAGAAAAGCGATTCCCATCAAAATGAAAATAAAAATGAAAAAGAAGAGGATAAATCCTTTCATCATCATTGGTGGATGTAGGGCAAACGTGAGAAAAACCGTTCCAATTTGATTGGACGGATATTTTTGCCCAAAAAAATACCCTCTGCTGTATAGCAAAGGGCAATGAAGGAGTTGTGTTAATGGAGAATTATTAGTAACAAAGAAAGTCAACTTTCATAGAAGTACAGGGACATAAAATGTACCCACATGACAAATGATGTCCCTACGTTAAGATATATTATACACATGTTTGACCCAAAAGAAAAGTGGTATTGTACTAAAGTTAAAAATTTTATTCATGTCCTGACTTTGGTGTATAATCTTGAACAACCCAAGCCTAGTAATTTCTGGTATTATAGATTTACTAACTATCTTGAAAGGATGAGGTTATGCTCAAAGAATATTTAGTTCAATTATCCCCTTTCTCCCAACCTGAGTTCCTTAAAGAATATGGTCAGATCTTTTACCAAGCGGACGCCTTCTCCAATGTGATCGGCGTTTCGTCTGAATTAGACCTAATTGAAGTCCTTAAACATGACAGAAGAGTGAAACTCGTTCGTGGGTGGAACGATCTGACATTTGAAATATAACTACTTCCCATAACAAAAAAGCCCACCTCCAGCATGGTATTCCATACGGAAGTGAGCTCTTAATTTATTCCCCTAAATCCACATTGTACAAATAACTAGGTGGCGGTATTGCCCAATTATGGACCGAGCCAGCGATAGGGTGATCCGTTTTTAATCCTGCAAGTTTAATTACCGAGGTTAGTTTTGGTTAGAAAATAATAGAGCACACCCTAAATGTACTCTTTAATTAAGACAATCCCGATAGCTTTAATTCCAAAAAATATTCGTCAAATTAGTGTAATATCCAAGTGGATTCGTCACATCATAACTACTGTTGAGTTTTTCACTCGACAAAAACTTTCTTAAGAAGGGTGTGTTCTTAATGGCACAAGCACAACAACAACAAATTCAACAGGCTATCCAATCTGCACAGCAGGCTCAACAATCTTTATCTGCGGCACAAGCGAGTGCAAACCCACAGCAAATCCAACAAGCACAGCAACAATTACAGCAAGCTCAACAGCAACTTCAACAAGCTCAAACTCAATTTGGTGCGCAAGCTAACGCTCAACAGCAACAGCAACTCCAACAAGCGATTCAGCAAGCCCAACAGGCAACTCAACAGGCTCAACAAGCTGCCCAACAAGCTCAAGCTACAGCACAAGCTCAACAAAATAACTTTCAATAAACAGATTGTACAAAATGTCGACTCTTTAGTCGGCATTTTTGTAATTTCGTTTGGCGACTCGTTAGATGACAAATCCCGTTTGTTGAAAAAATGGTCTTAACCCAATTTGGATCGTTCATTAATATAAGACGCTTTTCTATATCTTTATAGTTGGACATCTTATCAACCTTCTCGTATGACATGACCATTCATTAATTTTGAATAGCGGTTAAAACACCATCTTCGAAATATAAATATTGGTTTGGATATACCCACTGTTCACTAACTCTATATTGGGTAATGGTTTTATTTATATCTTTTGGTTGACCAATCTACTAAGTACTTCTTCTTTTGTCATGCCAAAGAAACTCTTTGTAAATATCCTCTAATAACATAAAAAACTCACCTCTTGTATGATTTATTCCATACAAAAAGTGAGTTCTTCATATGCCTTTTCTTATCTAAAGACAAAATTAGATGTATATCACCGTAATTTCAAGCAAAAATCAGCATGTATACCATTGCTGAAGTAAAAATCGGGTAATAAGCATTCATTTTGATTAAATCAGAACAAAAGCATAATCAGTATAAACGTTGATATATCAGAGTTTCCCAACGGTCAAGTACTTATTATTCCCCTAAATCCACATTATGGTACACTTGCTGCACGTCATCCAGGTCCTCTAATGCATCAATCAGCTTTTCAAATTGGGCTTGGGCATCTTCTGGAAGAGTTAGGTCATTTTGCGCAAGCATAGTCAATTCTGCTACGGTAAATTCGGTGATTCCAGCTTTCTTGAAAGCCTCTTGTACAGCATGGAACTGTTCAGGATCGGAGTAGACAATAACTGCTTCATCCTCTTCCAATATGTCGCGCACTTCTACATCCGCTTCCATTAATAGTTCCAGTACTTCATCCGCTGTTTTTCCATCCATGCCAATAACAGCTGTAGCATCGAACATATAGGCAACAGATCCGCTCACTCCCATGTTGCCCCCATTTTTATTGAACGCCGAACGCACTTCGGCAGCCGTACGGTTTACGTTATTGGTCAATGCATCTACGATCACCATGGATCCATTCGGTCCAAAGCCTTCATAGCGAAGCTCGGTATAGCTTTCTTCCGAACCGCCCTTCGCTTTTTCGATTGCACGGTCAACAATCGCTTTCGGTACCATGTAGGTTTTGGCACGCTCAAGTACCACTTTTAATGCTCGATTGGATTCCGGATCAGGCTCGCCTTGCTTAGCAGCTACATAAATTTCCTTCCCAAACTTGGCATAGATCCGACTCGTATTTTTATCTTTTGATGCCTTTTTTTCTTTAATATTGTTCCATTTACGGCCCATATTGTTCCACTCTCTTTCATTAAGAAAAAATTATTAATGTAAACCAAGCGCTTTTTATTATATCATAATTGAATATTAACGGCACACCACCAATTGATTTCGGCCCTTGTTTTTAGCTTGATATAGCGCCTGATCGGTCTTTTCCAGAAACTCGTCCACTTTTTCCCCTTTATAGATCGACAACCCTAAACTGATTGATAAAGGAACACATGTATTCTTATACATAAATTCTGTTTTCAAAATGCTTTCACGGATGCGTTCTGCCACAATCTCTCCTTCTTCTAGATTGGTTTCTGGCATTAGAAGGGCAAATTCTTCTCCCCCTAATCGAACAAACACATCCGTTTCCCTAACCTTCTTTTTGATCGTATCAGCAATGTGCTTGAGCGCTTCATCCCCGCATAAATGGCCATAAGCGTCATTCACTTTTTTGAAGTGGTCAATGTCCAGCAAAACAAGGAGGAATGGACGGTTATTTCTTTTAATCAGGGGAAGGGATTTTTCTAGATATAACTCAAAGTACCTTCGATTATAAAGTCCTGTCAAGGAATCGATTAGCGTCATTTGCTTGACTTTTTCCAATAGCCTGTCATATTTGATTCTAAAGTACCCTATTGTTAAATGAATCGACCAGTTCACCAAGGAACCAATGGAAAGAGCGATTTTTTCACTCCATATAACATCAGGGTCCAAACTCATTACGGTAATAAATTTTAAAGCTGTATAAAAAATAGCAGAACCGATGACAACCTTCCAATTCGGATATAAAACCATCAAAAAAATACTTGGAAGCACAAAAATCGACCAAATAAAGGAATAGGGCACCTGCCCTGCCTCCGTGATCATCTTATATATAACGATAGGTAAAAGGGTACCTAAAACAATGATCAGCCATAATAAATATTTTTGTCTCAACAAGTGTATCTCCCTTCAAGGGACTGGGTAACACGAACGGAGTTACATCTCCCCCTAATCTAAGTACATCACCGAAAAGACCAATTGTCAATTTCCAAATAAAAACCGCCCTCTTCTTGAAGGCGGGTTAGTTTTCACATATCCATTATAATAATGATAATCATGGTTACGGTACCGATTAAAATGCATATCAAGCGTTCCTTCGTTTCACTTTGGTCCATATTCCACCCCCTTACCTTATTTCCATCCCTGTCCTGCGAATATGCACTTCATAGGTTACCTGGATTTTCCCATATGGAAATACCTCGATCCATTTTTCGGCGGTCCACCATTGGGGATGCGTTGCCCGCACAAATGTCCCTAATTTCAGCACATCCGATTTATATTCTTTTTGGAGTTTATGGATCATTTTTTTCGCCTGATTCGTCATTTCTTCAGAAAGCACCTTTTCTAATTTTTCTATGTTTTTTTCCTGTGAAAAATCTATATCGCACTGCGATTCAATCACATCTCCTTCCAAACGGATACGGTATTCCGCTTCATATCCAGTATCCCCTTTTGGAGTGAAGTCCTTATTCACGCGAATGGTTTTAGGTCGATAGGTTACCAGGTTCCTTTTTTTTCGCGTCCCTCCAAATGGAACATCAATTTCACCAGCAAGCTGATTTTCCCGCAAGTGAAGGAGTGACCATACTTCACCGTCTTTGAGGGTACCTGCCATTCGATCCTGCCGGAAGACGGCAAATCCATTCCACTTGAATTCCTCTTTGGATGCCTCCACATAGTTCATTCCGGCTTCTGTAGAAGAATCAGAAAGATCGGCAAATAAGTGCCCAATCGTAACATGCGGAATAAGGCCTCGCTCGGCCCCATTATCCAACAGATCCATAATGTAAACGGTTGGGATTTGCTCCAGTTTCGTATTGGAAAGGAGAAGCTCTCGCGCCGACCCCTTGACCACCATGGGCCACATCAATCGCCGGATTTGGGGAGCCCGCCGGAAGGGATCTAACAGTTCTTCAATCCCCTCTTTTGCCACCTCCTCGCTTAATACGAGGATGCGGGTGTGACCGTAGAATAGCACCTGGTTAAGCCGTTTCTGCAGGTTGGATGAGGCTTCGTTCAGCGTATTTCCCGTGGCGCTCATCACGCGGATGGCCTCCTGGCCCTGCTCACCCCCTGCACCGCCCATAATCAAATTCGGGATGGGAACTTGAATGGTCATAGTATAGCGTCCTTTATCCGTCTTCGACCGGTCCACACCAATGGCCACGACGGATGTCCGCAATTCCAAGTCCGTGTTGTCCCAACATCCTGTCACAAGTGTGAGGCATACGATCAAGAGAATGAGAGATACGGCTCTTTTCATCCCTATCTCATTTCCATCCCGGTTCGGCGGATTAGGATCTCATATTTAACATCCATCTTCATATTCAGAAACTCCTCCTCCCACTTCTTCGGGTCCCACCAGTCAGGATGCTTGGCGCGAATGTCCATGCCAAAGGCAAACAGATCCTGCTTGACTTCTTTTTGCAGATGCCTGAGCAATCGGTCCGCTCTTTGCTCCATCTCCGCTTCTAGTTCCATCTGGATGTCCCGGAGCGTTTCCTGTTTGGCAAGATCGGTGCTGCACTGGGATTCCATAATATCCCCTTCCAGTCTAACCTTGACTTGCACTCCCATCTCCCCCGCTCTTTTTCGATATTTCTTTTCGGTTTTAATGGTTTTGGGACTAAAGGCTACTTTTTTCCCCCCTTCACCTTCGCAAGCTCCCTCAATGGTTCCTCCTATTTTTTCATCCCTAATTTGAAGCAGGGAAACCACTTCTCGCGGGTCCAGCTGGCCGATCATTTTGCTCTCCTCAAAAATAGCCAAGCCCACCCACTTTACCTCGTCCGAAGTCGCTTCCACCATATTCATGCCAGGTTCGCGTGAAGAATCGGAGAGATGGATGAAAAAACGTCCCAAACTGACATCCGGAATCGTTCCCATCTTCGCGTTATTGTTCAATAAATCCATCAGGTACATCATGGGAATCTGCTCAAGCCTTGGATTGCTTTGCAATAGCTGAAGAGCTTCTCCTTTCACAACCACGGGCCAAAGCAGGCGGCGGATTTGGGGAGTTCGGCGCAGGGCATCCACCACCGTATCAATCCCCTCCCTGGCCAGATCTTCCCCCACGGCGATAATGCGGGTATGCCCATAGAAAATTTCCTGGTTTAACCGCTTCTGCAAGTTACGGGAAGCTTCCGACAAGGTGTACCCGGTGGCGCTCATGACCCGAACGGCTTCCCGTCCTCCACCTCCTGCCCCGCCGCTCGCCCCGCTTCCAGCAATTTTTTTCGGAATGGGAATCTGTACGGTGAGACGGAGCAATCCCTTACCTTCCTTCGACTGATCGAGAGCCACGGCCACAACAGAAGTCCGTTCTTCTATCTCTTGGCGATCCCAACACCCAGCAGCAAACAATAGAAGGAAGACCCCTAAAGCACTGGCCATATTCCTCCAACCGTTCATGATGCTTTCCCCCCGGATCCATGGCGACCCTTTTTCCGTATAATAGCCATCAATAAAAGCAGCATGGGGGCAAGTAAACTGCACCCTAAACCCATATAATCAGCCATTTCGATGTAATGGAACAACTGATGGACATTCTCCGGCCACATGGCCATATAATATAAAGCCGGGAGCACGGCTACCGCCACATAGCGATGCGTCCTGAGCCCCCCTATTTTTTGGGCAGCATAGCAGGCAGAAAAGAACAAGTTGGCAGTCGTGGTAAAGACAGCTGCCACCCAAACGCCGAGGAAAGCCGACTCCAGCCTTTCCAGGATCAATCCCGGCATCTCCGTGGTCTTGACCAATTCCAGTGTCGGCCACATTAATTGCTGCAGTTCCTCATAGCCGAAAGCTGAGATGCCGGCTACGACAATAAGGACATAAACCAAAATAGGAAACCCTATTCCCAACATGGCTGCCCGCGTTGTCTTTTGGCTATCCGGAGGAAGATTTCCCATATATAATAATAGGAGTTCATATCCCTGGTAGGCAAAAGCTGCAGCAAGCGATCCCTGCAAAAGCCCCTTCCAGTCCACAGACATAAGCGGAAGCAGACGCGTAAAATCCGCGCTTTGAAAGGAAAGAACAGCAATGAACAGAACCGGGATGATGATAATGGGGAGCAACACCTCATTCACTCGTGCCATCACTTCCAGATCATATAATACGAGGGTGAACGCAACCAAAAGCATTGATCCGACGATCACTTCCAGCGGTGTACGAACCAGCACGGCGGTCACCACCACTTCACCGAAGGTACGAGCTACCCCAGCCGTTGTCAACAGCCAATAAAGGATGAAGACAAGGATAATGGGGGAAATCAGGACTTTGCCCACCCATGGATGCTTAGCAGATCCCATGACTTCTTGGGCCAAGGAGATGAATCCTTTCCCCTGGAAACGCCGGGCAATCTTTAGAATGAACCACAAAACAACGATTCCGATGAGGCCGCCTAATATGGTGGATATCCACCCCGACTGATGAGCCTTGTCAGTGACCGCCCGCGGAAGCGTCAGAACCCCGACACCAATGATTGTGCTTGTGATAAGGGACATCACTTGAGAACCTGTTAGTGAATACTCCTCTTTATTCCTTCGAATCCGTTGGCTTTGGCGGCTCTGTTCCGGCACGTTCTTTACCTCCTCTATCTTCCATAATTTCCTGATCTTCCGTTCCCATTGAGTCCCTTGTGCGAATCACATCTCCTTGGCTGAAAAAGCTCGGCCTTTTTTTCATCCAATAAAGAGGCACCCGAATCAAACTATCCTTCATATCGGTAAACCTCCTGGGAGAAAAAGGGGTCAAATAAGGAACGCCAAAGGATTTTAAAGAACAGAGATGGATAACAATCAGAATAATGGCCAGCATGATCCCATAGAGCCCGAACATGGAAGCAATAATCATGATCGGGAAGCGCAGCATGCGCAAGGCGATAGCCGCGCTATAAGACGGAGAAGCAAAAGATCCAATCGTCGTTAGGGCCACTACAATAACCATAATCGGACTGACGATTCCTGCGGAAACGGCCGCATCCCCAACAACAAGAGCGCCTACAATGCCGATTGTGGGACCAATAGGGCCTGGCAGGCGCACACTCGCTTCCCGCAAGATTTCCATTGTGGCCTCCATTAATAGAGCTTCTATAATCGAAGGAAAAGGAACGGTAGAACGCCCGGCCGCCATGGCAATGACAAGCTTAGACGGAATCATCTCCGGATGAAACGATGTGAATGCAATATAAATGGACGGCAGCAGCAACGCAATAATCATCGAAGCCATCCGGATAAAGCGAATCAAGGTAGCGATGAGGAACCGTTCATAGTAATCCTCTGGACTCTGATAGAATTGGTTAAATATGGCTGGCGCAATCAAGACGAAGGGAGTCCCATCCACGATAATGACGACTTTCCCCTCCAAAATATTGGAGGTCGCCTTATCCGGCCGCTCCGTGTTTTGAATCTGCGGAAACGGGGACCAATGATTGTCTTCGATAAATTGTTCAATATATCCGCTCTCTAATGCCCCATCGATATCTATCTCCTGGATCCGCCTTTCCACTTCCTCGACAACACTTGGGTCTGCAATCCCTTCGATATAGACAAGAGCGATATTGGTATTGGTTCTTTTCCCAACCGTTAGATTTTTGATGCGAAGATCCGGATCCTGCAATCGGCGGCGAATTTGGGCCGTATTGACCCGCAGCGTTTCCGTAAACCCATCGCGGGGGCCCCGCACGAGATGCTCGGTATTTGGCTCTTCTACCCCTCTTTTTTCCCAACCCTTAATATTAGGCAAAATCGCCGTAGTTGAACCTTTAATCAAAAGAATGCCATCACCGGCCAGAAGTCCCCGCAGAGCCTCCTTTAAGTTTTCAACACAGGCAATTTCACTGATAGTTAGGGCAAAACGGGTATACTTTTCATGGATATGGCTCTCCCGTACTGCTACATCGGGATCTTCGCTTCGCGTGTCAAACATTAAGCTCTTTAAGATAAAATCATTAATCACCTTGCTATCCGTCAACCCATCAATATAGAGAAGAGCCGCATCAAGTTCACCTTTGGCACCGATAGAAAACTCCCTGACTACCAAATCATCACTTTCCCCAAGGATATCCCGGATCCGCCCTATATTTTCTTCGAGCCGTTTGGATATCGGGATTTCTTCAAGCGGCTGCATTTTCTTTTCTAGGTGAGAAGATAGCCTAGCCTCTTGCTTCTCGAATTTCTTTGACTTCCTAGGAAGAACTAATTTCTTCGCCATAGCATCATCCCTGATCGTTCTTTTAAGGCTAGGTTATCCTAATTGAACCATTTCATGTAAAATCAATTTCACAAAAAAAATTACCCTCATCTTTTCGGATGGCGGGTAATTTTTATTTAGTGTATGGATACCCCTGTACTGATCGGATACAACGTCCCTTGCAAAGCAAACGAGGCATTTCCCGTTTCTTCCGATATGACGATCACAAGGGCATCGCTGACCTCCGTCAAGCCAAGAGCTGCCCGGTGGCGTGTTCCCAGCTTTTTGGTATCCGCTAAGACATGGGATAAGGGAAGCACATGAGCGGCCGACACGATTTTATTTCCTCTCAGTAAGACAGCCCCATCATGAAGAGGGCTTCCGGGATAAAAGATGGATTCCATTAAAGATGGAGTAAAATGGGCATCCACGCTCACCCCGGCCTGGAGAATGCCATCCAGCGGATCCTGTCGCTCAAATACGATTAAGGCTCCGTGCCTTCGCAAAGAAAGATTTTGAATACTCATCGACAATTCCATGGATTTGTCCGTATAAGGAGCCAGATAGCATTGCAAATAAAAAGAGGCGGCAGCCATTTCAATTTGAGTTAATTTTTCTCGAATATGTTTAAAATCACTTAATAGGCAGCAATCTTCCTTATCCAGCAGACGCATCGTTTCATGAAGATCAACGTCCACTTGATGCAAATACTCCTTTAGCCGATTTTTCATGGGAGAAAAATCACAGTGGTCCACTGCTTCCGTACACCTCCACCTACCGATCACGGTTTAGCTTCAGTTATTACTTTTTGACTTTTCATGTAAAATCATACCCTGTTTACATACTCACGAGGCCATGTCATCCTGGATCTTGTGCCCTTTATTTCTGATCCACACCTGTAAGAGCGGAATAACTAGGAACATGATAAAAAAAATCCGAAATAATTGATACCCGCTGACCAGCGACATGTCGGCGTGCACAATGGAGGCAGTCAGTCCCATTTCCGCAATTCCTCCGGGTGCCGTGCTGAGAAACGCAGTATGCAGGTCCATGTGTGTCCACTTGGTTAGTAAGTAGGCGATAAACAGTGAAAAAATCACAATCATTAAGCTTGAGGAAAGAGTATACATCAGTAATTTCTTGGCGTTTTCTAACCGTTTGATTTGCCGGCCCAGATGGATTCCTAGGGATAGCTGCGCCAGCACAATGACCACCGTAGGCAAATGGGGGGCTGATACCCCGAATGCCACCAGCGTTGCTGTTGCTAAAAGCGGTCCCGTCAGGAATCGAGCCGGCAGCCGAAGGAGTTTTCCTCCCCACACGCCAAGGAGTACGGCTCCCGCATAACTAATATAGTGAACAAAAGATAAAGTATCGGAAGAAAATGAAGGCATCGCGGAAGAACCCGAACCGCTCGTTTCGCCAAGCCCATGCAGCGTAATAAAAGGAACGAGGAAAATCACAGCCGTCGCCCGAATGGTCTGCATTAAGGTAACCGTCGTTTTGTCCACCTCTTGAATTTCCTCACTCAACATTAATACCTGGGAAAGGCCGCCAGGTACACTGCCGAATAAACCGCTGGCTGTCCCGATCTTGGTTTTCTTGGCCATTCCAAGTCCCAATACTAAACTAAAAATCACTAGGAGAACGGTTGAGCCAGCCATGTAAGGCAATTGATTAATCATAACGAGCCCGGCTTCTTTTGTAAAAGAAATCCCCAGCATATACCCCAAGACCATTAACCCTGCCTGGCGCAGTCCTGTCGGCCAGGTCAAGGCTCGTCCACCGGTCAATCGCCAAGCGGCAACCCCAAACAGCGGACCTAGCATCCAGGGAAGGGGCATGTTCAATAAAGAAAAAATGAGGGCCCCACATAGGGCCACCGCGATCGTTTTCAGCAGCATAAGCCCATATTTAACCATTTCCACTTCCTCATCTCCTCGAACCGATGACATCCGAAATCTTATATTACTAGCACCCTTAAAAATAGCAGTCTTTCATTCTTTCTTCAAGATTAAGAGCATTAAAACCATAAGTTGGATTCTTATTTCCTTAAACTTAATGATTTTAATTCCACTAATGTCTTTATTTTATGTTATTAACACAAACTAGGTTTGTCTCCTCGCTATTGCTATAATCAAGGCATATCAAAGTTTTCTGACTTTCGTACAAATGGCAGCAGGGATGCGGGACCATAGGTTTGTATGTAAACCTTATCATGAAGTCAGGAAACGGTTCACTATCACTGATGAACACGCATTCATTTTATCTTAGACAGGAGGAATATTATCACATGCTAGCTTTATTAGGGTTTATGATGGTTACGATTTTCATGTATTTAATCATGAGCAAGCGTCTTTCCGCACTGACCGCCCTCATCCTGGTTCCGATTGTTTTCGCTTTATTAGGCGGTTTTGCCCCGGAACTCGGCCCCATGATGATGGATGGAATCAAGCAAATCGCTCCTACAGGAGTCATGCTCATATTTGCAATTTTGTATTTTGGCATTATGATCGATACCGGATTGTTTGATCCTATAGTGTCTAAGATTCTCAAGACAGTAAAAGGGGATCCTCTAAAAATTGTTGTAGGTACAGCTGCTCTTGTCTTGATCGTTTCTTTAGACGGCGACGGAACAACCACGTATATGATTACCGTTTCTGCGATGCTTCCGCTCTATAAGCGGCTCGGCATGAACCCGCTGATCCTGGCAGGGGTTGCGATGTTAGGAAACGGCGTGATGAATATTACCCCATGGGGCGGTCCTACGGCGAGAGCCATGAGCGCCTTGCACCTGGATGCTTCCCAGTTGTTTACGCCCCTGATTCCAGGTATGATTGCAGGAAGTGCTTGGGTCTTATGTGTAGCTTACTACCTTGGAAGAAAAGAACGTCAACGATTAGGGACTGTTGAAATCCAATATTCTCACTCTGAGCAAATGCGTTTCACCGAACAAATTGCAGCAACGGCTGAAACCATGGAACTGAAACGCCCAAAGCTTTTGTGGTTTAACTTCCTATTAACCATTCTGCTGATGGCTGGTTTATTGACGAGCATCTTGCCGCTTACTATATTGTTTATGATAGCGTTTGCCATTGCCATGATGGTTAACTATCCGCAACTCAAAGAGCAGCAAGAACGCTTATCCGCCCACGCAGGAAATGCCTTGGCTGTCGTATCTATGGTCTTTGCCGCCGGAATTTTTACCGGCATTCTATCCGGAACAAAAATGGTCGATGCCATGGCCACCACGCTTGTGGGCATGATCCCGGATGCCTTAGGTCCGCATTTGCCTATCATTACAGCGATTACAAGCATGCCTTTTACGTTCTTCATGTCCAATGACGCCTATTATTTTGGAGTTGTTCCCATCATTGCGGAAGCGGCTACAGCCTATGGCATCAGCCCTATCGAAATCGGGCGTGCTTCCCTATTGGGACAGCCTGTACACTTGCTCAGCCCGCTTGTCCCTTCCACTTACCTTTTAGTAGGAATGGCTGGCGTAAACTTTGGGGAACATCAGCGCTTTACCTTGAAGTGGGCCATTGGAACGACCATGGTTATGCTTTTGACCGCCCTGATTATCGGTGTATTATCCTTCTAAAATAGCAACTTCCTATATAATAAATAAATGTGAAAAAGCTGTCCTTCAAGTTTGCGCTTGAGGACAGCTTTTTTATTTTCATCCGAAAGTAGGAAATCGACAAAAAAGAGAGAATTTAAAAAAGAAAAAATTAAATTAACAAGGATTTTTGTTGTCATCGGAGGATTTCCTATGCTTACTTTAGTGGTCCTTTTTAATGGGTTGATCTTTTTCGTGATGGCGAGTTGTTTTGTATCTAATGCCCTTTATGGCTTATTGGGAAGTTTAATGCTTACATTGCTATTCGTTGGGGCTGCACATACGCGATTCATTGAATCTTTTCTCTTATGGAGCAGTGGACTTAGACCTGCGTTATCGGAAGAATCCAGTAGAGTAGATTCGCTTTTTCGAGATCTTGCGGTCAAGGCCCATCTCCCCCAACCTCCACGCCTGTTCATAGCGGACTCCTCCTTCCCCAATGCGTATGCAATAGGGAAGCATGCCGTCGGCATGACCAAAGGGCTGCTGGAGAAATCAACAAGTGAGGAATTGTATGGGGTATTAGCCCATGAATTTGGTCATTTGAAGCATGGAGACAGCTCGCGTTATGCTATGACGAGAATCTTAAATATCGGGGGAATCCTATCTGCCTGGGTGATCCTGCATGTTATCAAATTTCAATCTTATGATCTGCTTCCAAGCTCAATGGGATGGATTGACGCAACGTTTACCGGACCCATTGCCATCATTTATCTTATCCTCGCTATGATCCGATGGTATTTCGGTGCCGGCTTTCGCGTTGTGGGACCCAGAGAAGAATATCGTGCCGACTCCTTCGTTGTTGAAGCAGGTGGAGGCGATGGCTTTATTTCTTTTTTAAAACGCTCAACAAACGCGGAGCGATCTTGGAATCGGAGTTTCTGGGAAAAGATCTCGGCTACCCATCCACCGGTCATGCATAGGATTGATCGGATAAAAGACCATATGGAAAAGCGGGGGGTACAGGCAGGGGGCCGGGGATAACAGGAGAAAGTCCTGTTATTTCAAAAAATGAGGCCAACTCGAATAAAATAACAGGAGAAAATCAGGTTATTGTTTCTAAAATGGCAAAAAATCTTAAGTTCATAGTACTTAACAGGAAAAAGTCCGCTTATTTTCCCTTTTTTCTTCAGAAATTGAGAAATAACCGGAAATTCTCCCGTTATTGCGGCTGACCCCGAGACCCATGTTCTCAAACCTAATCCGCATAGACATTCCGATAAATCCTTTCCGGCCTGCCTACTACGCCATAGGACAGGTCGGATTTCAAGGCTCCTTTGGAAACCAGATACTCTAAGTACCTTCTGGCTGTGGAACGGCTAGCCCCTATTTTCTGACTGACCTCTTCCGCAGTCAAGCCCTGACTTTCTTCTTTAATGGCCAAAGAAACCTTCTCTAGTGTAAGCTGGTCAATCCCTTTGGGAAGATAGGCTTCCCTTTGTTCCAATTTTCTAGATCCCTGAAGCAAGGAATCAATGTCTTCCTGCCCCATTGTTTGCGGGTTATTCTTAAGCTGGGTAAGCTTGAGCCGAAACTCCCGATAGTTCATCATCGTTTCTTTGAATCGGTCAAAGATTAGGGGCTTGACCAAATAATCAAAGGCCCCTTTGCGAATAGCTTCCCTCACTGAATGGACTTCTTTCGCCGCTGTAATCATGATCACATCCGTATTGGGATACTCCTGCTGAATCCAGGACATAAATTCCAACCCATTCATATCTGGTAGATAGACATCAAGCAAAACCAGATCAGGCTGCAAAATTTCGATCTGTTCCATCGCCTGCTCTTTCGTTGTAGCTATTCCTATGACTTGAAAATCAGGAACCTTGTCGATGAACCGCCGATTAATCTCAGCGATTCGGATATCGTCTTCAATGATAAGAACCTGAATCATTCATTTCTCCCCTTCCATCCTTAGGAATCACAACGGTAAAGATACTGCCTCCTGCAGTGCTTCGCGAGTAGGTAATAAAACCATTCCATTTATCTACGGCTTGGTGGACTAGTGCCAGTCCAATTCCCCGATTTTTTGTTGATTTAGTGGAGAAGTCATTTTCAAATATTTTGCTTACATGTTCATCTGGGATTCCAGGGCCTGTATCCTCCACTTCCATAATCAGATCGTTCCCAATATCCGTAAGGGATACGCTGACTTTTTTCACCGGTTGACTCAAGACAGCCTCCAGCCCGTTCTGAATCAGGTTCCCGAGAATCGTAACCAAGTCACTTCGGTCAAGAACAGGAGGTATATCCCCAAAACTGCTTTCACGGTCGATTTCCAAATCTACCTTCAGTTCCTTTGCCTGATTAAACTTGCCCAATAGCAACCCGCCAATCATCGGATCAGGGATTTCCTGCATAATGAAAGGAATGAGGTTTTGATGGATATCCACTTCATTTGTAATGACTTCAATGGCTTCTTGATAGGATTCCAATTGAATGAGTCCATAGATCATGTAAAGCTTATTGGAGTATTCATGGGTTTGAGCCCTTAGAGCTTCGGCGTACTGTTTAACATGAGCTAATTCCTGGGCGAGCCGATACAACTCCGACTTAGGCCGAAAACTGGACACTACTCCAAGGACCTTCTGATGTTTATCAAGGATGGGCAATCGATTCGCCACCACGGTTTGATCACCGATCAGCACTTCCTGATCGTACTCAGCCTTGCCAGAATGGATCACCCGCAGGATGTTGGAACCTGGAAAAATATCCATCACACGTTTTCCAATAAGATCGGTTTCCTGAGTAAAGCCGGCTCTGCTTATGGCATTCCTATTGGCAGTCGTAATGACACCTTCTGCATTCACTGCGACGATGCCCTCTCGTATCGATTGGATAATCGCTTTTTTTTCTTGGTACAATCGAGTAATTTCCTCCGGCTCTAACCCCAGAATGGCTTTTTTTACATTCCTCGAAATCAGCAAGGCCCCTAAGATACCAATAGCGAGCGCGATTCCCCCGAAGAAAATCATTCGTTTACGGTGCGCCACTTCCAGCCTGTCAATATCCTCAAGGAGGAAGCCGACCGATACGAGACCGATGACTTGTCCGGATTCATCCAAAATGGGGGTTTTCCCTCTCAGCGAAGGACCTAAAGTTCCCACGGCTTCAGAAATAATCGATTGTCCTTCAAGCACCAACCGATTGTCTCCTCCGACCATTTCTTTGCCAATCTGTCCCGATTTCGGATGAGAATATCGTATCCCCTCCTGATTCCCCACAACAATAAACTCCGCTCCTGTCCCATCTTCTATCTTATCCACAATGGGTTGAATGATTTTCCAAGGCTCGGGTTCGGAAAAAGCATCATGTATCTCCGGTACCAGCGCTACCGTCTTCGCTACCTCTAATGCCCGGATCCCGATTTGTTCCTTTAAGGTATTTTCCAGCATATATTCATAGGTAATCCCGGTTATACAGATAACCAGCAAAATTAAGGAGCCGATTAATAAGATCAATTTGGTTTGCAATCGCAAGCGAGATCCATTCCTCTCTCGGGATTTGGTTTATTATTCCACTTTTTCTAACGTCTCATAAGCAGGGAAAAACTCCACCTCGACAGTTCGAAGCGGAGCTTTCATTGACAACGTTTTCAATTCCAGTATACTAGCTCACCAATCATTTTTATAGATTATAACCATAAGTTGAATTTAAACATTTATGAGTAAAAAAATCATTTTGTTCACAGCTTCTAGTCGCCAATATCGGCACGATCCATCCATATCGCATGCTTCACAGACCCATAGTCGACTTCCTTATTATCCACATGGCAAATGCAGCGATCACACCCGCATTGCGCCTGGATTTCTTCCATTACTGTCTTTTCAATATTGCGGAGTATAATCATCCGTTCATCCTGCAAATATAAAATAGCTGTTCCCGTCATAATGCTGTACTCCTCCTATAATCTCATCTGTATGATAGCACTTACAACCTTTATATTACTCTTTTTATATCAAATATAAAGTTTATTCAAATATGTTTAATAAAATGCTTAAGGGTCATTTCGTTCATAAAGTTCATGCCATGCCACAACAGAAAAAGCCCTTCAGATCTCGGAAGGGCAAATACAAACTATGATTCTATCTCTTCTCTATATATCCGTTTTTCTCTAACTTCTTCAGCCATCCGCGCAACGTGCGGACGTGTACGCCAAAATATTCGACCATTTCATGCATATCCGGGCGTTCAAAGTTCCTATCCTTTAGGTAAAGCCATAAGCGGTATTCCCTTGTTCCTAATTTCATAATAATTTCTGTACCTATCACGGGATTTTGATCATGCAAGGGAGAGGTTTTCATTTATGTATGTCATTTGATTATACAGATCCATTCGTTCTTTCCGACCAATAATACCACTCGTCAATCTATCAACCATCCTGTCTCTTTTTTCATTCATCCATCGTATATCTCCCATGATGACGTACTCCTTTCTGGAATGAATCTTTTAATATAAGTATAACATATTTGCTAAAAAAGTATATAACATTACTAGTTTTCCATTTTAGAGATAACATATTCAACTCATTAATTCTCCCATTCAATAGAAAAAGACTAACCCAATCAAAATGGGGTTAGTCTTTCAACAACCGTAAACGATACGCATTCATCGCCGTCTCTCCCAACTGCTGAAGCAGGTTGTTATTCGCATATGCGCCCACCACCGCACCAATCCCGGGTACTAACTGAAGCATTTTTATAAAGTCAATGTAGTCCCGGTATTCCTGCTGAAACTTTCGCCAATCCACCGTTTGCAAATCATCTTTCCGTTCTTCCCATTGTTCAATGATTTGCAGGGTTTCTTGCCGATGCTCAACACTGGAAAAGGCGAGCTGGAACACTTGAAGGATGAAAAGTCGCTCTTCATACTGCTTGACATCATACCCGTAAAGAGTGGCCACTTCAAACAGGAACTTCATCTTAATGGACAATAGCAAAGGAAAGTCAGCAAGCCCTAAAAATATTCCGCCTGCCCCTGTCCCTGCTCCTTCCACCACCGCCGTCCGCCGATAAACATCCCAGGTCTTTCTGATCTGCTGTTCTCTTTCTTCCAGATTGAGGACTTCCCATCTTCTTGATTTGGTGGTGAATTCAGAGCCAAACAAAGTAGCTTGCACAAGTTTTTTCACCGTTTCCGTCACGTAATGATGAAATTTTTCAGGGATCATGCTATTTACTTTCGTTTGTGCTTTTTTCGATATTCGTTGCAGCAAGCTGGAGCGCTGTCTGATCTTTCGTTTCCATTCCATGGCCTCATCCAAGGCTTGTTGTTCATACGGAGTCATCGTTTTCTCTTTCCTTCCTAAGGGATCTATTCCTTATTTACGGCACAAAAGGAAGTTAGTATTCAAAATCTTTGCTTTCACGACCCTCCAGCCCTGTTATCGAGGGATAACTGTCTTTTTATACAGGAATGACCCTCGCGCTATGCAGATTTTTGGAATACGAAAATGGTATTAGAAAGGCTTGTTTGATTCATAAATTAAAGTAGGATGAAAGATGAGGCTAACTACCAAGCCATCCTTTTCTTTATGGTGTGAAAGATTTTTGCACTAAGAAAATAGGAGGGGGATAAAAAATGAAACTCAAATCAATTATCCGCTTGCTGAAAATCGGACAGTGGATTGCCCAACGACAACAAGCCATTAAAAAATCATTTGCTACGGGTGAGGAAATATTCAAGCAGGAACTCCAATTCATTAATGAAGTGATTTTAATAGCTTCCGGTGTAATCCACGTTCAGGGGGGAAAAAGCTATATCGTCAACACGGATGATTATGAATTTCTAACGCATAGGCTTATCGCCTACTACAATGAAGAAATCTCTTTGAACCAAATCAACGTCTACCTCCAATCCCTATGTAAAAAAAACTATCCTCCCATCGGAGCAAAAGAAGCTTCCACACAGGAACAATCAACGGAAATCGTAAACAAATTACTGGATTTGAAGCATCTGCTCCAATTCAAAAGACAAAAATGGACGGATCTTCTTGGGGATGGAAATCATTCGCTGCACTACGAGAAGCAGATCATCGGAATGGCCATAGAAGAATTAGGGGATAAAAGATATTTCAAAAGGAAAATGACCGTATCTTAATCACGAAATGAAAAAGCTCTTACACTGTGAATTCCACAATGAAAGAGCTTTCTTCGATTTAAGAGACAATTCCCTTGAATTGATTTTGGCTATACTCTTCTATTGCTTGCTGCAATGTCCCTATGGTTTCCACTTTTTCGTGTAAGGCAATACCCAGTTCAACCATGGTGTTCGTAATTTCCGGGCGAATACCCGTAATGATCGCCTTACACCCGCTAAAAAAGACAGAGCCATATTGGCACTGTCCTTTTCCCTATCCTAAACCGCTTTTCGCTGATTTTCTTCGATCGCTTCGCCCCAGCATTCCACATTTTGAAGACCTTCAATATGAGATACATGGAAAACTGGATTTTTTCCTTGCTTTTTCTGCTCCTGGTAATCTTTTAACGCCGCTAAGGCTACTCTTCCTAACATCAGGATGGCGATCAAGTTGGTAATGGCCATCAAGGCCATGAACAAGTCCGCAAGATCCCAGACAATCCCTACTTTCGCAACGGAACCAAACAGGACCATCCCGATAACAGCCAAACGGTAGACTAATAGCCAAGTTTTGCTGTTCTTGATAAACTCAATATTCGTTTCTCCATAGTAATAGTTCCCTACCACAGAACTGAACGCAAAGAGGAATACAGCAACAGCGGCAAAGCCAGCTGCCCATGAGCCCATATGAGTCGTAAGCGCCGCTTGGACTAGTTCAATACCGGTTAAATCCTCTTTTCCATAGGCATCTGAAAGCAAGACAAGAAAAGCGGTCGCGCTGCAGACTAAAAGCGTATCTACGAATACACCTAGCGCTTGAATTAAGCCTTGTTTCGCCGGATGAGTCACATGCGCGGTTGCCGCAGCATTCGGCGCACTTCCCATCCCCGCTTCATTGGAGAACAAGCCGCGCTTGATCCCCATCATGACTGCCGCACCCATACTTCCGCCGGCTACCTGCTCAAAGCCAAACGCGCTTTTCACAATGAGGGTAAGAACAGCCGGAAGCTCAGAAAGATTCGTGAGGACCACATAAAAGGCAAGAAGAACATACCCGCCCGCCATAATAGGCACCATGAATTCCGTTGCTTTTACAATTCTCTTTACCCCGCCAAAAATAATGAACGCCGTCAAAACCGCAAGAATGAATCCCATCACCATACGATCAATCCCATAGGCGGATTCAAGGGAAACTGAAATGGTGTTGGCTTGCACCGAGTTAAACACAAGCCCAAAACATATCGTAATCAGGACAGCAAACAAGATTCCCATCCAGCGCTTATTGAGTCCTTTTTCCATATAGTAGGCAGGACCGCCGCGGAAATTCCCTTTATCCTTCACCTTATAAATCTGCGCCAGCGTAGCTTCAATGAACGCCGATGCCGAACCGATCATCGCAATCAGCCACATCCAAAATACCGCTCCAGGACCTCCGGACACAATCGCAATAGCAACCCCAGCCAAATTTCCCGTACCTACGCGGGAAGCCGTGCTAATGCAAAAAGCTCCAAATGAGGATATTCCCTTTTCTCCATTCTTGGATTGAGTTGCTCCTTCTCCTAATAGACGGATCATTTCACCTAACATTCTGAATTGGACAAGCTTCGTTCTCAGCGTAAAGTATACGCCAACGAAAATAAGAGAGCCTATAATAATATAAGACCAAAGAAGATCATTGCTTGCAGAAACAACACTTTGTAGGAATCCCAACTTTCCCAACCACCTTTCCTTCTGAATTACAGATTTAAATCGCTTCCAATATGACTAAAATTAGGATTCGAATGATTCACTTGACTCACCAAAATACTTTATTGATTATACATACATGTGAAAGGTTTGTGAATAGATTTGTTTAATATAGTAATATTTAAAACTATCGGTATTGGAATTGCGAAAAAATAGTTTGCTTATCAAGGACCATTCAGGATACCTCATCCAGATTCGAATGACATCGTTTCAAATTTCATGCTGATAAAAGAATTGGGTAATATATACCTAATTAATGAACTATAAGGCGGATACGGATGGGAACCATTCTAAAAAAATCATTGCACTACCTGATCAAGTTGAGGGCTAGAATTTTTGTACCCTTTGTCATTTTTTACATATTAGCTGCGGCATATATTGCCTTCTCTCTTGAGCCAAAAAACTTTGAATCGTATTTTACTGCTATTTACTGGGTTCTTACAACACTTGCAACCGTTGGTTTTGGAGACTATTCTCCAGTCACAGATGCCGGTAAAGCATTTACTATCGGTCTTTATATTACCGGCATCGGTCTTATTAGTGTACTGTTTGGGAAAGTGATTGAATCTGTACATCGTATCGAAAATCTTAAAGTTGGTGGAAAAATGAAATTCAAAGGCGATAATCATATCATTCTGATTGGATGGAGTGATAAGTCAAAGTTAGCGATCAAAGAAATCTTAAAGTCGGATGACAATATTGACATTGTCCTCATTGATGAATTGGAGAAGGTTCCCATAATAGAAGAGCGTCTTTTTTATGTCCGTGGGGATGCTGCCGAGGAAGAGACTTTACTCCAAGCCAATTTACCTAAAGCAAAAGGGGTCATTATTTTTGCTGATCAAATAACCGAAACAAATCAAAGTGTAAAAAATCCATTATTTGTCGATGGAAAGACATTATTGGTTGCCACTGCCATTACGTCCATTGAAGAAAAAGTTCAAACCCCCATTCATGTGACTGTTGAAGTCATTAACGAAAAGCATATTCGATTATTTAAACATGTGAAGGTGGATGAATTTATTCCTACACAAGAAATGATTTCCCATGCAGCAGTAAGGTCCATATTTTCCCACGGAGTTACGCGTATGTACTCCGAACTGATGAGCAGACAAACTGATGAAGGTATGTATGCGATTCCAAAACAACATCAATGGTTTACATATCGTGATGCTTTCACTGATCTTCTTAACAAAGGAGCCACCCTTGTAGCAGACCGAGGTGATCTTCACATAAACCATAAACTGGATGATCCCATTCCTGATGATGCACAGCTTTTCGTCATTTGTGATGAAGAGACTCTTTCACAAATTTCCTCCAAAATATGGCATTAAAAAACACAAACCCACTCTACGATTGGCGACGAACTCCCATTAGAGGAACAGGAGCCGAATGGCTCCTGAAAATTCAAATGCACGGTACTAAACTATTCCGTATTGGTTCTCGAAAAAGCTTCAATTCTGCTCATAAACTCCTCTGCCGCGCTGTATCCTTCCTGCCTCAAAAACCAGTTATTGGCAGCCACTTCAATTAATCCTGCGACATCTCGTCCAGGCTGGAGCTGAATTTCAAGGGAAGGAATCTTAACACCCATATATTCAATATATTTTGGTTCTTGTTCCAGTTCATTATTCAAAGCATCTTTTTGCCATTTCATTAATTTAATATCCAGAGCAATTCGGGTTTCATCCTGAAAGGCCCTTCTTCCATATAAGCGAACCACATTCAACAGCCCGATACTGCGGAGAGCCAAAAATTCCTTTGTCTTTTCATCATGTGTGCCCAGAAGGGTTTGCGGACTTAGCTTCTTTAGGACAACGATATCATCCGCCACGAGCCGGTGTCCCCGACGAATCAAGGTATGTGCCGTCTCGCTTTTCCCTACTCCCGAGCTGCCTCGAAGCAGAATCCCCAGCCCCGACACATTCACGCAAACTCCATGCACAGCAATTTCAGGCGCTAATTCTTTAACCAAGTAGGCATCCAATTTCGTAATGAATTCGGAAGTCGTCTCCACTTTGTTGGTGACCAATAAAGGGATTCCCTGTTCTATACAATGTTGAGTTAAATAGGTAAGCCCCTCTTCGCCGGCTGTAACGATAAAACACGGTGGCTGATATTGCACGACATTGCCGATGCGGATTTTACGCTCCTCTTTACTTAACTTGTGCAGATAGTTCACTTCTTTTCTTCCCAGGACTTGAATGCGCTCCCCTGGAAAAAAATCAAAATGACCAACAAACTCAAGACCCGGACGATGCACTCTTGATTGCGTGATCGTTTTCTGCAGCTGATCTTCACCAGCCAATACTATCATTGAAAACTTCCGTACCAATTTTTCAACTGTAATGCTTTTCACTTTCCATTCACCGTCCTGATAGCCTTTTAAAATTGAATTATACTGAATAAAAATTAAAAAGTCATCTCCACCTGTTAACGTTCTAAAAACGGACAAATAAAAAGTGATCGATATCCTCGATCACTTTCATGCAGTGTGACATTTCTCACATTAATAAGCCGTTAACAGTGTTATTATGGACTTAACAATCAAATGGAGTGTGAGTGCTGTGACTATCGGAAATATAAATGAAGCCTTTCAACGATGTGAATATCCATTCTTTAAAGATGTTTTGCTTAAAAATCAGGAAGCTCAGTGTATAGTTTATAGTGTCCATACCTCCTTCCAAAGCAGCGTAAGTTTATCTTTATTAAATTACGAAAGCTTACTGCACACCATTTCTCTCGAAGTGATTCGGCTTCGTTCCAAAGAGTTGCTGGCTCAACAGGAAGACATCATTAGTAAAGCAATCTAAACCCGTTAGGCCTTCGGTCGAATCATCTCTTCTGGTCTAACGATGGAATCAAACTGCTCTTCCGTGAGCAAATTCAGTTTCAACGCCGCTTCTTTCAAGGTTATCCCTTCCTGGTGCGCCAGTTTTGCGATCTTAGCTGCATTATCATAACCGATATGCGGATTCAAGGCTGTAACCAGCATGAGCGATCTCTCAAGGTTGCGACCGATGACTTCCAAATTGGGTTGAAGATCGGCTATGCAGCGGTCATTGAAAGAAAGCATCGCGTCGGAAAGCAATCGACAGGACTGAAGAAAATTATAGATAATCACAGGCTTAAAGACATTAAGCTGAAAATTTCCTTGACTGGCCGCAAACCCGATCACCGCGTCGTTACCCATCACCTGACAGGCCACCATCGTTAAAGCTTCGCTTTGCGTAGGGTTCACCTTTCCCGGCATAATCGAGCTGCCCGGCTCGTTAGCAGGAATGTTAATTTCCCCGATTCCGCTTCGTGGACCGCTAGCCAACCATCTGACATCATTCGCGATTTTCATGAGATCCGCAGCAAGTGCTTTAAGCGCCCCATGAACGAATACGATCTCGTCATGGCTCGTCAGCGCATGAAATTTATTGGGTGCAGAAACAAATTTCTTTCCCGTTAAGGAGCTGATTTGCTCCGCCACTATGCTGCCGAATTGCGGGTGGGCATTGATGCCCGTTCCGACAGCTGTACCTCCGATAGCCAGCTCCTTCATTCTTTCCGCGCTATCGCTGAGCATGTTCTTGCTTTTTTCCATCATCCCATGCCAGCCGCTGACCTCCTGCCCTAGCGTCAAAGGGGTGGCATCCTGCAAATGGGTGCGTCCAATTTTAATAATATCCTTAAATTCATCCATTTTTTTGTGAAGCGTTTCTTTTAGTTGAACTAAAGCCGGCAGCACCTGGTTTTCGATAGCCAGAACACCTGCAATATGCATGGCTGTGGGGAACGTGTCGTTGGAGCTTTGCGATTTATTCACATCATCATTGGGGTGGATTCGTTCAATGACCCCTTTTTGCTCTAGCCATTCATTCCCGCGATGGGCAATTACTTCATTGACATTCATATTCGACTGGGTCCCGCTTCCGGTCTGCCAAACCACAAGAGGAAAATGCTCATCCCATTTCCCCTCCAAAATCTCCTCTGCCGCTTGGACAATCGCTTCCGCTTTAGGAGATGGCAGCTTTCCTATCTTCTGATTCGCCAATGCGGCACTTTTCTTTAGAATGGCAAAAGCTCTGATCACCTCGATCGGCATCTTTTCGGTACCAATCTTAAAGTTCTCTGTGCTCCGCTGGGTTTGGGCTCCCCAATGCTTATCAGCCGGCACCTTGATCTCTCCCAGCGAGTCCCTTTCGATCCGATAATCCATGGATATTCCTCCTTTCACACTAAACCCGTTAACATCTGCATGTGCCTTTTGTAAAATATTACTAAATCGTCCTATTTATACTTGGATAAAAATGTCAATGTTATTCAAAAAAAAAGAGCATCACCTATGGTGCGATGCCCTGTTTGAAAATTTCTTCACTTAATAGAGTATTTATTAAGCATCGTAATTAAAATTCACTGTGCGGTGAAACAGAAAAAGAAGACCTTATCCCAAGGTCTTCTTAAGCTTCTTCATTAATAATGACATTCTTGCCTCGCATTTTTAGCATCAATGGAATAATCATCCACAATGCCGCCACGATCAGGAAGGCAAGCGACATCGGCTTCTGCAGGAAGATCATGAAATCTCCATTCGATGTAGTCAGGGCTCTGCGCAGGTTATTTTCGATCATCGGCCCTAAGACTAATCCTAAAACCAACGGGGCGACCGGAAAGTCGTTTTTGGTTAAGAAATATCCTACTACACCGCACCCAATCAGCAGCATGAGGTCAAAGGTGGTAAACTGAACCGCATAAACCCCGAAAATAGAAATCGCGATGATAATGGGCAATAAATACTTAGGCGGCGTTTCGATAATTTTAGCAAATACTTTTACTAAAGGCATATTCAGGGCCAAGAGCATGGCATTTCCAAGGAACATACTCGCGATTAGCCCCCAGGCCACATCCGGATGATCGGTAAAGAGCAGCGGACCGGGCTGAATATTGTACATGATGAGAGCACCCATTAGGATCGCGGTCGTCCCGGAGCCTGGAATCCCCAATGTCAATAGCGGGATCATCGCTCCACCAGAAGCTGCATTATTCGCTGATTCAGGGGAAGCTACCCCTTCAATGGCCCCTTGGCCAAATTTGCTTGGATTCTTGCTTAATTTCTTTTCCATTATATAAGAGAAGAAAGAGGCCAATGTGGCTCCCGCTCCCGGAAGGATGCCGATGAAAAATCCAAGAAAAGATCCGCGTACAATCGGGGCTGCACTGTCTTTCATATCTTGCTTCGTCGGGAGAATCCGTCCTACCTTCGCTACCTCACCTTCATTTGTTTCTTTTTCCAGTATGGTCTTAAACACTTCGCCAAGGGCAAATAAACCCACGGCAATCGTCAAGAACTCCAATCCGGAATACAACACGGGAATATCATAGGTAAAGCGGGCTACGCCAGACACATTATCCATTCCGATCGTCGCTAACAGCAATCCGGAGAGGGTCATGATGAGAGCTTTGGTCATCGATTTTCCCGCTAGTCCGCTGACAGCACACAAACCTAGAAGCATCAGGGAAAAATACTCGGCAGGCCCAAACGACAAAGCTAAATCCGATAACGGCTCGGCGAGAAGAACCAATCCCACAATCGCCACAATTCCGGCAAAGAAAGAGCCAATGGCCGCGATCGACAACGCTGCCCCTGCCCTGCCTTGCTTGGCCATTTGATAGCCATCGAGCGCAGTAACCACGGAAGAAGATTCTCCAGGCGTGTTCAAAAGAATCGAAGTGGTCGAACCACCGTACATTGCTCCGTAGTAAACTCCGGCAAGCAGGATAATCGAACTGGTTGCCGCCGACTCAGGAGATAGTCCCGAGGTTAAGGTGGAGGTCACCGGGATCAGCAAGGCCACCCCACTCATCGGTCCGATGCCTGGCAGGACGCCGACGGCCGTACCAATTAATACGCCAAAAAACGCAAAGGCTAAGTTATGCCACTGTAACGCGATGGAAAATCCATTCACAAGATATTGAAGCGTGTCCATGTCGTCGATCACCTCCTAGTTGAACCATACAGGAAACCCTGGCAAGGAACCTTCCAATACTTCAACAAATAAATAATAGATGCCGTAAGAGAATCCGCCGGAGATGAGCAGCGTTTTCCACCAACCGCCTTTTTCCATCGTTTGAAACCCAATGGCCAAAAAGATGAACGTGGTCAGCACATACCCCAGCGGCTCCAATAATAATCCGTAAAGGACAGCAGAAACAAGGATAATGATAAATTTCTTATAATCCAAAGCCTGCGCCTTCGCTTTTACCGTCGAATAAAACTTGGTTTCGTAAAACAGACGGACACTTAATAGGATAAGAATGATTCCCAACATCTTCGGAAAAATATCCGGACCTACACTGCTGCCATAGGCACTTGTGGAAATCCTTCCGCTTTCGTACACAAATCCCATCCCGATGATAAAAAAGACAAGACTTGAATACCGGTCAAACCTCTGGCTCATATGATGCCCACCTCGCTATTCCTTGCCTTTTTGCACTTTTTGCAGCATGACCATCCACTCATCGATTTGCAGTGACTTGATCTCGCCCTCTTCTACGGTGACGGAAAAATACGATTGCATATCTTGACTGCCTGCCAAGATATGTTCCTCGACTCGGCGAACCTGCTCCTCCGTTTCTGTGGTACGGCGAACCCATACCGGGAAGTTATGCGTTTTCTTGCGAAGAACAGCTCGCTCATACTGGAGGTTGGCCTGTACAAACCATTGCTTCCACTCTAACGTGGTATAGCATCGGACATGGCTCTCATCTCTTAGCTTTTCAAGCTGATTCATATAAACATCCAAGCCATCCTGCTCCGGTGCCACATTATCAATGAGCAAAAACCGCCCACCTGGCTTTAACACGCGCCCCACTTCGCGAACGAACCGCTCCGGATTCGGAAAGTGATGGGCTGCAATGCGGCAGACCACGATATCAAACGTTTCCTCCAGAAAAGGCAAGGATTCTGAATCCGCTTGGACATAAAATACGTTTTTGCAGGTTGAATCCAAGTGTCTCTTTGCCGCTTCCAGCATCGGAAGAGTTAAGTCTGTCGAAAACACTTGACCGACTTGAGGGGATAGCGCCTTAGTCACATGCCCTCCGCCTGTCGCAATATCCAATGCCACATGGTTCGATTCAGGGCTTAGCCAATCAATCATTTCTGAAAGGTCATTGGCTTTCGCATGGGATTCGCTGGCCACATATTTTTCAGCGTTTTTCCCGAATTGATCCTGTACTTTGGCTTTAATCTGTTGATTGTCCATGGTAACCTCCGAATATAAGTTTGCTTAGAATTTAGGATAGGGGGAGATAACAGGAGAAAGTCCGGTTATCTCTTTAAAACACTGACAAAATCCATGTTTTTTGGGGTTTAACCGGAAAAACTCCGCTTATTTTTCACTTTTTTAATCTAAACTAATGAATAGTCAGAGAAACTCCCGTTATCATCCAGGCTGCTGAAAATTGAACCTTAGAGTACCTATCAACTGCCAGTCCTATTATTTCGCCATATCCAGTGAAACTAGAATTTCTTGAATCAAAGCTTCTTGTTCCTCAAGGAATTTCTTGAACTCCTCCCCGCTTTTAAATCCATTTTCCCATCCGTTGGCCTTCAATGCGTTATTCCACTCTTCCGTTTCGGACATGGCTTTCAGCTGTTCTTCCCAATACTTCACGGCATCCGCAGGCATTTCCTTCGGACCGAAGAGACCGCGCCAGATCGTGAATTCTGCCTCAATGCCCTGCTCTTTATACGTAGGGATGTCTTTAAAATCGCCGCCTAATCTCTCGGATGCGGAAATCCCTAGCACTCGCACTTTTCCCGCCTTCAAATATTCACCTGTACCGGAAATATCAGTCGCGATCACATCCGCATTTCCGCCTAGTAGTGCGGTCATCGTTTCACCGCCGCCATCATAGGACACAAACTTAATTTTCTTGGGATCTACTCCCGCTTTGACTGCCGGAAGCATGGCTACTAAATGGTCCTGTGAACCAGGGGCTGATCCGCCGGCAAAGGTAATCTTCTCAGGATTAGCTTTCATATCTTCAAATAAAGCATTCAGGTCCTGATATTTCGAATCGGCTTTTACCACGATCGCGCCATAGTCTTTAGTCAACTGGGCTAATGGAGTCAAATCCTTATAGGAATACGGGCTATTCCCTTCCTTTTTCAAGTTGTTAATGATTAAAGGAACCGAAGGCAAATAAAGTCGATAAGGATCTTTAGGATCTTTCGTTGCAAAGTCCGCTAAACCTACCGCTTGGCCTCCGCCCGGTTTATTTTCCACCGTCATGGTCTCGGACACTAATTTGGTATCCGTCAAGGTCTTGGTTAACGCTCTCGCCGTTAAGTCCAAACCACCCCCTGCGCCAGAAGGTGCCGTAATCAAAATGGGCTTTTCCGGATAAGCTGACGCCGTTTCCGTCTTGGCATTGGCATTGGTTTCGCTTTCATTTCCTGCCGGTTGGCTCACACCGCCGCATGCTGTTAAGCTAAGAGCTAGGGCACCGCTTAAAAATATCGTTGTCCATTTTTTCCATCTTGTTTGATTTACCATTTTTTATCCCCCTTTAAAAACGTTTTCTGATATCGCTTTCTTATTGATCATGTTAACACCGAAAATTAAGAATGGATAGTTTACTCAATTAATTAGGATAAAATGCATTAAGTGTATTTTTTTCATTTTTTTCACGGGGTCAAAACAAAAAAACACTCCAAGTTCCCTTTGGAGTGTTCTACTTCCCTTTCGGTATGGCAATCGTAAATCTGGCTCCGCCCAAATGACTTTTTGCAATATAAATTTGCCCGTTCAGCAAGGCGAGTGAATTTTTCACAATAGCTAACCCTAACCCACGGTTTTCGCCGCTTTTCGTCGAGAATCCCTCTACAAAGATGGAATCCTCCCACACTTCCGGCACTCCTGTCCCGTTGTCTTCCACATCAAAGAGGAGATCCAGTCCCAAGTCCGTGAATGAAACCTTCACTACTGCATTCATCCCCTGCTTTTCCTTCGCCGCTTCCATCGCATTGTCAATCAGATTTCCTAGGATGGTAACCAGCACCTTCGAATCGATCGACTGCGGCACCCCCACTAAATGACTTTCTTGATCGATTTCCAAAGAGACCTTTAACTCCTTAGAACGGTTGAGCTTCCCCAACAGACAAGCTGCAATTAGCGGATCTTTCACCGATGACATCAAAAACTCGATCATATCCTGCCGTTCTTTAACTTCTCCTGATATCATATCCATCGCTTTATCATACTGCTTCAAGGCCAACAGGCCATAAATCGTGTTCAATTTGTTGAGGTATTCATGGTTCTGGGCTCGCATGTTATCGGAAAAAGATTTGATTTTTGACACTTCATCCGTCAGTTGCTCGATTTCAGACACCGTACGTATGGTCAAGACCACCCCTTTCACCTCGTTCTGCTCAAGAATCGGCGCGAAGTCCAACACATACTGCTGATGCCCCAAAATCATGTTCTGATTGATTTGGCCTTCCTTCTTTTGAATCACTTCCTTCAGCATATCCTGAACACGTTCATTGGGAATGGTTCCGCCGATCGCCAACTGATCCCCCTGGAACAGCTCCCGTGCCCTTTTATTCATCGAAGTGACCTTGTGTTCCATGTTAACCGCGACAATGGCATCCCGAATCGATTCTAGCGTAGCTTCCTTTTCTTTAAAAATAAAGGAAATTTCCTCTGGCTCTAAACCAAAAATCAGCTTTTTTACGCGTCGGGCAATAAGGATCGCACCCACTACTCCAATCAAAAGGAGCAGGATAGAAAGAGCGATAATTCTTGCTTTATACTCGGTGACCCTTCTTTCAAAGTCGTACAATAAAAAGCCGACAGAGGATACGCCGATCAGTTGTCCCTTAGCATTCCATATCGGGGTCTTCGCTTTAATCGCCGGGCCGGAAATCCCTACGCCTTCATAAATAATCGATTCGCGTTCTATAAAAACAGCTTCATTGCTTGTTCCCATCCGTTTACCGATATAGGATCGATTAGGGTGCGAATAACGGATCCCCTCCCGATTTCCGATCACCACATAACTGGCCCCTGTTACTTCCCGAATCCTCTCTGCAATCGGTTGTATTACCCTTGGCGGATCCTGGTCCTCAAACCCTTGAATTATATCCTCATTTTCCGCCGCTAGCTTTGCCACCATCATCGCCTGTTGGCCCAAATTCTTCTCTATTATGTTTTCAATCATAAATGTAAAAAGAGCGTTTACAAGAAACATACTGATCAGCACAACAATCGTAATCAACAAAACGATCTGCGTAAGCAGTTTCATCCGGATCTTTCTTAGTGGCAAGAACATGGATCTCCTTCTCCCCAGGATACGTTTTTAAGTAGAATAACGCAGTTTATGTGGCTAGTAAATAAAAAAAACACTCCAGTTTCAATTGGAGTGTCAATTTGATTTATACCGCTTCCTTTTCTACTATCGATTTGAGATTATTTACAGCCTCATCGGCGTCTGGGCCTACTGCTGAAATGGCAATTTCCGATCCCATTCCTAGGGCTAAACTCATAATTCCCATAATGCTTTTTGCGCTAACCTTACAATTTTTCATTTCAATGAAAACATCTGCTGCATAACGATTGGCCTGCTGAACAAAAGATGCAGCAGCTCGGGCCTGCAATCCATTTTTCAAATTAACCGTTGCTTTTTGAAGAGCCATTGGCTTCCCCTCCCTGTAAATTTCTTTTTATTAAATGTAAAACAAGGTTTTCATCCCTGTCCCTCATGTTTAATCCGTTGTCATTTTCTAGTTTTATAGAGTTCATATAACTCTTTATCTATAAAGTATCAGATAACAGCACGATTAATCAATATTAAGTTAATAAATTTCATAAACAATCTATTTCTTATCCTTCTTAATGTACAAATCGATATCTTCTTTCCGGACGGCCAACCGTTCCGTATACAATCTCCACTTCTAATTCATGATTCGATACCATAAACTCCAAATACCTGCGAACAGTGGAATGGCTTATCCCAATCACTTGGGCCAATTGATCCGCATTTACGCTCCCCGTCTCTTCCTTCATTTTTTCACGGACCAATTTTAGGGTATGCTTATCGATTCCTTTGGGAAGCCGGTTGGCTTCTCCGCCCTCTTTTCTATTTGCTTCCTCTTTTTTTATCAACGTTTTGTCGCCTTTTCCAAAAAACAAATCCACTTCATTCTGGTCCATAATCTTATTTTTTCGCAGGTGATCTCTTGAATTGGCATACTGCTCCAAGGTGGATAAAAATTTATCGATCATAATGGGCTTAATGATATAACCGAATGCCCCTCCGCGTATAGCCTCACTTACCGTATCCGCATCATTGGCTGCTGTAATCGGGATCACATCGATAACTCGATGATTTTTTCTAACCTCCCAAACCAATTCGATTCCATTCATATCCGGCAAGAAAATATCAAGCAAGATCAAGTTGGGGGTAAAGACCTTCAACAGTTCCATGGCTTGCTGGCCTGAACTTGCCGTTGCAATGACGCGAAAACCTTCCAGTTTATGGGTGAATTGTTCATATATTTTTGCTGCAACTTCGTCATCTTCGACGATCATCACTGTTATGGATTCATCAGACATGGTTCATTCCCTCCTGCCCTTTCGGTATAGCAATCGTGAATCTCGCTCCGCCTAAATGGCTTTCCCCGATATAAATGTGCCCGTCCAACAGAGCTAGCGTGTTTTTCACAATATTTAAACCCAACCCGCGGTTTTCCTTATTTTTTGTCGAAAAGCCTTCCATGAAGATAAGATTCTCCGATTCTTTAGGCACCCCTGCACCATTATCTTCAACATCAAAGACAATATCCCTGCCCAGATCAGTGAAAGGAGATTTTAACCTCTGCTTTAAGCCTTGTTTTTCTCTTGCCGCATCCATGGCATTATCGATAATATTCCCCAAAATCGTAACGATAGACTTGGAATCAATCATTGGCGAAATACTATTTTAACAGATTACGACGATAAATTCGATAAGAGTCATATTTATATTTTTTTTCATAAAAACCATATGAGTATATTTGATCGATAATATATGACTTTATCAGGTTCCGATTTTGGCGAGCTGCAGCGATATGCCATAAAATGGGCGTTTGCAACTACTATTGTCATGACCATTGAAGCTATATTTTGGGGAGTGATTTCTCTATAAAAATATAAAGCCCTTGGGATCCCGGCTGGGCGGCTGGGATCTTCAAGGGCTTTCTTGATTTGGATGGAGCCAATGAAATAAATGGAATATCTCCACTTACGATTAATTTTTATGAGATTTTATATGAAATTGTTGGAAATTTGCCAACTAATCACGATAATGACTCCGTTTTGGACCGTTTTATCAGTGATAAGTGGCTTTTTTCCAACTATCGCCTTCTTATTTTTCTCCATTTTTAAAATAGGTGGAGCTTTTCCCATTATGTCGTCTGTATGGACCAGGATAAAGAATCTTCTTCTATCCGATGCAAAAAGTACGTAGCAGCCAGCAGATCGGCCGCTCCTCCCGGGCTGATCCCGCTCCTGGAATAGGTTTCGTCCAATTCCTTTACGCGCCTCCGGCCTAGGGGAGTAAGCATCCCTCCATCAGCCATAATGGACGCTGCTTCCGCTTGGACCCGATAAAGGGTGTCCATGTCATGCCGGTTTAAAATTGTTGTGTCTTGGGAGGCGGTCATGATCCCTATCAGCGCATGAATTAAGGCGTCATTGACCGAGAGTCCTTCGCTCAGCGCTTCTCTCAAGCGAGGCAGCCCCTTCGCCTGAACACTCTGGAGCCCATCTTCCATTTCCCCGCGGATCCCGGTCACTCCGTATTCCAAATAATAACGCTCACCTGCCGTTAAATCCCTCTCCGGATGCTTTTTCTGTAAACTAGCTAGTTCCCGTTCCACGATGCCATCACAAAGGGCCATTACTTCAGCTATTACCGTCTGGCTGGTTAGTGTTGCCACATGTTTCCGAATGGCCAAAGAGGCCGCAGCCGACAGGATACCCACTAAGAAAATCATCCCCTTATGGGTGTTGACGCCCTTCGTAGCCTTAAACATGGAGGCTTCAGCCTCTCTTCCAATCGGGCGAAGAACATTCAGCAGATCCCGCGGTTCTCCTTTATGCATCCACCCTGCCATGGCACAACGATACATGGCTACATTAATCGCACTGCTGCTCGTGATAAACGTAAAGAAGTCCATATCTTCATGAGCACCGGAATGAAAACGATCGACAAGCCCTGGTGCAGGGCTGCAGGTGGCCTCCATGAGGATGGCTTCTAACGCCAGATTCCCTATCATGATAACAGGAGCAGGCCAAATGTTGGTCTGCTCCGCTTTAAACTTATTCATATAACCCATGGCCATTGACAAAACTTCCTCCGGAGTATGAGACTGGGATCGGATGCACATCACGGCGGGTTGGGAGCAAACCATGCAGGCTCGCTCCTTTAACCCCTGATTAGCGCGGTTGATCTGTCTCCCCTCCTGATCAAATACATCGATGTCCAGCAGCCTGCTGTACGAATGCTCTTCTTCTATTGACATGGCCAATCCTTTGATGACATGCGCATCGCCTTTCATAGCGATCATCGCAACAGGACCAGTAGGCGCATGAAAAATCCGTTCTTCGAGAAGCGTACATCCTGCCTTTCTCGCATACTCACGCATTTTGACTAATGCGCTATAGATAAGATCAACGGTGTCATTCGTGTATTTCACCTTTCCAGGCATATTTACCGAAATACTGACTACAGGGGAATAATACAAACTCCGAAGTTCCCGCTGGATCTGAGTGCGTTTTTCTTTTGCCTCCAAAATGTCTTCAATTTTAACGTAGCTGTATTGGAATGTCTGCATTTTTGCCTCTCCTACCCAATAGAGATGAGGTTCTGTTCTGCCGGCTTAATGATTCGAACGTCGATGCCATAGACCGGCAAGATCTCCTGCATAGCTTGGTTATAAGCGGAGGTAACTGAACAAGTTGGATCTGCAACATAACGGGTTTTGATATCTAGTCTTGGCGCAATTTGAGTCGCAAACAGCATGGCATCAAGACGCGTTCGAGAAATCAGCTGATCTTCCCTGCGAATGAAATAAGTTGGGAATACTTCAGAAGAAACCGTGTATTTATCTGCCGAAAAAACCATGACATTGTTTAGATAAGCATACTTCTCCCTTGCTAATCTTAGTCCGTCACTGACAAAAACTATAACGGCATCATGTTCTTCAGACGCTTGCTCGACAATCCGATTCCCTTCAGCAAGAAAATTCTCGTTCAAGACAACAGCTGCACGCTCTCCCTCTAGATAGGCCATTCGCTTTTCTATTTGATCACAGTAGACGGATACGGATCCGATCCCGGTTTCCAGCAAGGAAACATAAGGTTCAGCGCACGCAATCTCCACAAACCCTAACTTTTCGAAAACGCGGGAAAGACATGGCTTCGTAAATATAAAATAGTGAAATCTGCCTCTTCGAGCCAATTCCTGTATTAACTCCGAGACAATGGCAGAAACTAGCCCCTGCCCTTGCATAGCCTGATCCACGGCGATATTGTGCAAGACCTCCCCCGTAAAAGATCCCGTTCCGATGATTCTCCCGTCACGAAGAAAGGTCAGCGTGTACTCAACACCTTGATCAAACGTTAAACCGAATCGCCCCAGAAAGGCTTGGACCTCCCTGAACTGATGTCCATCCTTCAGATTTACGATTTGCGTTTCAATCCCGCTAAGCATATGTCCCATCCTTTTCGTTGGCAGCCTTATTTAGTACATTGGTTTCCGAATGACATCCATCACGGTTCCATCCCGGTACTCCACGATCCCGACAATTTCATCCGTTAGCGCTATAGGCTGCGGCTTCCCTGCCAATTCATAAGCCAAATTCCGGAGTTCATGGATCGTCATGAGGGGCAGACCTGACCCTTTCAGATGTTCCATCAGGTCCTCTCGCTTGGGATTGACCGCGACTCCTCTTTCCGTAACGATGACATCGACGGTTTCACCCGGCGTTACAATCGTTTGCACGGCCTCCGTCACCATCGGCAAACGTCCTCTCAGCAATGGTGCAACGATAATGGTGCATTTCGATCCGGCTGAAGCATCCGGATGTCCTCCCGCCGCTCCCATGATAATGCCATTCGAATCGGTAATTACGTTCACGTTGAAATTCACATCAACCTCTGTGGCGGAAAGGACGACAAAATCAAGCTGATTGACAATAGGACCGCAGTTATGCGGATTGGCATAGAAGCCTGCATCCATTTCCTGGTGCCAAGGATTTTTCCTTATGGACTCAATCGCCTTACCATCAAAGCTCTGAACGTCAAAAACGGTACGAATCAGGCCTTCCTCCAGCAAATCGACAAACGGGCCGGTGATCCCGCCAATGCCGAAGCTTGCCGAGATTTTCTGTTCCAGCATTTTCTCTTTCAAATATCTCCCCGCCGCTCCTGCTGCCGCACCTGAACCTAATTGCATCCCAAAACCATCTTGAAAGTAACCCGAATACTCCATGACTCTGGCTGCCATTTGCCCAATGCGCAGATTCCTAGGGTTCGTGGTAATCCGCAACGATCCGGAAGAAATCCCCTTCGGGTCCCCGATTTGGTCTACTTCTACGATAAAATCAACCTGGGTTTGGGGAATGCTCACCGGACAAATCGGATGATCCACGAGGTGGTCGGTAATCGCCACGACTTTATCTGCGTATTTGGCATCGACCATAGCATATCCCATGGATCCGCAGGCGGAGGGACCCTCCACTCCATTGATGTTCCCAAACCTATCGCAGGTTGGCGCAGCAATGAAGGCCACATCTATATGCAGCTCTCCAGATTCAATGGCCCGTACCCTGCCCCCATGGGAACGGATAATCACAGGCTTTTGTTCCAGGCCGTGCAGCGTCAGGTATTCCCCCAGCTTCCCCCTGGCTCCGCTTGTTTCAACCCTGGTGATGACCCCTTGCTCGATGAAAGGAACAAGTTCATCGTTCACATCTAAAAACGAGCTGGGGGCAAGGGTAAGCCCTCGAATCCCCTTGCGGGCAATAGCGCCGACAACCATATTGATGACGGAATCCCCATTTCGCAAAGCGTGGTGAAAGGAAATGGTCATTCCGCCCTTCAACCCGGTTGCTTCAATGGCCTCATCCAATGACTGTAGAAGTTTCTTGGCTGACGGATCAAAAGACGCGACCTTCGGTCCAACCACGCGGCCGGTTGGCTGAGTGGCAAAGGGCCCTTGATATGGTGTTACTTTCTTGTATCCGTTCAGGAATTCCGGTACGGATCTGCCTGCTGCGTTTTTTAGCATGTTGCTTCCTCCCCCTGATAAGCCCCTACAGCAGAAGCATAGGCCAATATCCGCTCTGCTCTGACAATCATGGGAGCATCCACCATTTTTCCATTCATGGAAATTACGCCAGATTTTCGTTCAAGCCCTTCCTGATAAGCAGCGAGCACTTTTTTCGCATTCCTGACTTCTTCTAATGTAGGCGTAAAGATCTCGTGAACCAATTCAATCTGTCTTGGGTTCACCACCGATTTCCCATCAAAGCCCAGCTCTTTGATGAGCGTGGTTTCAGCTATGAAGGTTTCATCATCCCTGACATCAGAGAATACGGAATCTATTGCGCAAATTCCCGCTTCCCTCGCTGCATAAAGCAATTCGGTACGAGCCACGAACAATTCCAAGCCGCCTTTGGTCTTCCAGCCTTTAAGCGAAGTGACAAAGTCTTCTCCTCCGATGGCCAGCGCCACCATCCTTGGGCTTGCCGTTGCGATCTCGTATGCATTTCTCAACCCTTTCGGATTTTCAATTGCCGCCATCATTTTGATCGTACCCGGCTCAAAGCCATGTTTCGCTTCTGCTTGGCTAATGATGTCATCCACGATTTTGATATCCTCCGCCGTTTCTCCCTTCGGCAGACGGATCAGATCGGGCTTGGCCGCCAAGATGATTTCTAAATCATCATATCCCCACGGCGTGCTGATATGGTTGATCCGAACCGCGACTTCGCACGGATACTCCAGATATTTGATGGCGTTATGAACTAAGTAGCGCGCACTATCCTTCTCTGGAATGGAAACGGCATCCTCCAGATCAAATATGAGCGTATCTGCTCCGTAGATCCCCGCATTTTGCAGCATGGCAGGATGGTTTCCCGGCGCGAAAAGCATCGCTCGGCGTAAATGTTCCATTTTGTTCTCTCCTTAGCTGACTGCCCGCGAAATAGCTGTTCTTACGCGGGCCTGAATGGTATAATCCAATGCTCCTTTGTCATTAGCGTGAACAGTCGCGTCTTCTATGCCGTGATAACGGAGAGTCTCGGTGATAAGCACTTTGATGTGTTCCCCATATTGCTGCATAGTGGGACTGATCAATTCAATCCGGATTCCGGTTCCAGGTTCTGCGGGAGCCAGCAGGATTAAAATGTCCGACGACTCAACCGTTCCCGCTTGGGCTGGCTTAAGCTGCGTAACCATCCAATTTGTCCCCCTTTTTAGACCTCAACCAACCCTAGTTCTAAGTCCATATGCTGATCTTGAGCATGCTCTCCCGTTGGCAAAGCTTGCTTGCGGGCCACCCCTGTTTTATAAGCAGCTTGTACAACGGCCTCCCGCACTTTTTCCACCACTTTATCGTTAAATACACTAGGAATGATATAGGTTTCGCTCAACTCCTCATCGGTGACCACCGATGCAATGGCCTGGGCTGCAGCCAGCTTCATTTCTTCATTAATTTCCTTCGCCCGGCAATCCAGCGCCCCGCGGAAAATTCCAGGGAAGCATAGGACATTGTTAATCTGGTTAGGAAAGTCAGATCTTCCTGTCGCCATCACCCGAACGTAAGGCTCTGCCAATTCCGGGTCAATCTCCGGAACAGGATTGGCCATAGCAAATACAATCGGGTCTTTGGCCATTTTCTTGACATCCTCCACCTTGAGGATTCCCGGTGCGGAAACCCCAATAAATACATCCGCATCCTCGATAACGTCTGATAAGCTTCCAGTTGCATTATAAGGATTGGTGATTTGAGCATAAGCTTTCCAATGCGGATTTTCGTAATCTTTGAGTCGGTTAATCGCACCGTGGCGGTCAACGCCAATGATATGACGCACTCCGGCAGCCAATAGCATTTTCGTGCAAGCAATACCCGCTGCCCCGATTCCGCTTAATACGACCTTGATATCCTTCAGCTCTTTACCTACAATCTTAAGCGCATTCAACAGCCCGGCTAGCAAGACTACCGCTGTTCCATGCTGGTCATCATGAAAAACCGGAATGTCGAGCTCTTTTTTCAGCCGCTCTTCGATTTCGAAGCACCTCGGAGATGAAATATCTTCTAGATTGATTCCTCCAAAAGCAGGTGCGATCGCCTTGATTATTTTTATAATTTCTTCCGTATCTTGGGTATCCAAGCAAACCGGAAAAGCATCTACACCTGCAAACTGCTTAAACAGCATCGCTTTCCCTTCCATCACCGGCATGGCAGCGCTTGGCCCGATATCTCCGAGACCCAATACCGCTGTTCCATCGGAGACCACCGCCACCGTGTTGCGCTTAATCGTTAAGGAATAAGCCTTCTCCGGATCTTCAGCGATGGCCGTGCATACCCTAGCCACATGCGGTGTATAGACCCTTGATAAATCATCCCGATTTTTAACAGGCACTTTGGAAGCCATTTCGATTTTTCCGCCAATATGCATAAGAAAGGTGCGATCAGACACATTCAAAATCTTCACACCCTGGATACTCTTTAAACTTTCGGCAATCGAATCCCCATGCTTGGTATCTATCGCATTAATCGTGATATCACGAACCGTATGGGTCTTGCTCGATGAAATCACATCGATCCCGACAATGTCCCCTCCAGCTTGACTGATCACTTCGGCAATCTCGCCAAAAGAAGCCTGATCCTTCTCGAATTGAATTCGAATGATGATATGCATGCTTGCTCCAACTGGTATGGACATGAATACTCCACCTTTCCGTTTCCCTTAGTCAATCGTTTATATTGTTCGTAGTTCATAATACTACTTGAAAATACAAAATTTGAAGTATATTGGAATAAATTCGTTAAATTTCATTAGAATCATTTTGTTCATAAAATTCACAGATGCGAAAGGCTGTCCCTTAAGGAACCGAGTTTTTGGGGACAGCAATGTCTTAGGGTGCGTGGGAGGTCGGCAGATTTGCGAGGCAAAGGTGGTTGGGGTTGCAATAAGTGGAGATTCGCCAACTAAAACTCCAGATCATGATTTTTTCTTACGTGTAGGTGGAAAAACGACCACTACTGGACGGGAAACGACCAAAATGAGGGGCTAAAACTGAATTAGGTGGAACTTTTCCCATTATATTGACTTTTTCTAGCTTGATTTTGATTTTAAGTGGCGATTTTCCACTTATTCCACACGGGAATGGAAAAATGGACTTTTCACCCCTTCGTCCAACCGGTAGAAGTGAACTCTCTGTTTTCCTGGGGTCGGGTGAATCATGCCTTTTTGACTCAACTCCAATAAGATCCTTTTCACCGGTTTATAGCTCAGATTTAATAGACTTCCAATTTCCCCGGGTGTAATCACGTCGCCTTTTTTCAAAGCATAACGAATGACTTCTTTTTCTAGATAGGAAAGTGAGAAGTGGGAGAGTTCGTCTCCAAACATTTTACCTATGAGCTGTTGGATTGCTTGCTGGCAGCGGCGGGGATTCTCTGTGATTTGATCGTAAGAAAAGCGTAAGACTATCCATCCGTCAATCACCAGCTGGTTCTGCCGCTCGAGTTGATCCGAAAACTGCCAGCGACTAATGTTCTTCAAGTGAGGACCATAGCCGTCCACTTCAAAGCAGATTTTTATGCCATGGCGGATATACGCAAAATCTAAATACCTTTTCCCATCTTTGAAATCATCAACCTCATATTCTGGGTGCAGGTGATGGAAATGGCGAAAAACCGGCCACCATACCTTCTTTAAAAACATCATCTCCGCAGGTGCATGTCCTTCTTTTAACCTTCGGAGACCTTCCCCTTTTCGGGCTGTTTGATGGTCCTTCAAAAAGCTTGAATAGTGTTCTTCAAAATTCATTTGATTCCTCCTCACATGTAAAGAAAAGATAAGTCCTTCTTTTGGGGACTCTCCTCCTATTCTAGCAAAAGGGAGGGTGACCCAAAAGCTAACTTTTGAGACACCCTCGTCATTCACCGCTCACCAACAATCATGACGTCAAAATGTTCGATGCGACCCTTCCTCCTTCATTATCGAACTATACCCATCCTCTCCAAATAACAGCTTGATCTTTTTTCAGTCCCACAATGTATGCGGCTAATCTCATGTCTACTTGCTTTTCTACAGAAGTTTCATAGACATGGTTGAAAGAGGCAGCTAGAATTTTCTCTAATTTTTCGTTGACTTCCTCTTCCGTCCAATAATATCCCTGATTGTTCTGAACCCATTCAAAATAGGAAACAACCACACCGCCAGCGCTGGCTAATACATCAGGGACAATTAAAATGCCTCTCTGAGTCAAGATTTCGGTTGCCTTTAAGGTAGTCGGTCCATTTGCGGCCTCAACTACAATCCTTGCCTTAATATCTGATGCATTGGCTTCAGTAATTTGATTTTCGATCGTTTTACTTCTTCCCCTCTAATACATTGTAATTTTCCAGGAATTTCGTATTAAAATCTCCATCTATAAACTTCTCATGCTCCAGCAATCGCTGATGAAATGGAATCGTTGTGGATATGCCCTCAATAACGAATTCGCCTAGCGCTCGCTTCATTCTCTGAATGGCATCCTGCCGGTCCTTCCCCCACACAATCACCTTTGCCACCATGGAATCATAGAAAGGGGAAATCTCGTATCCGGGATAAACCGCACTGTCAATCCTTACGCCGAATCCCCCCGGGGGAAGATACATTTCCACCCTGCCTGGCGATGGCATGAAATTCCTATCCGGATTTTCTGCATTAATCCTGCATTCTATCGCCCAACCATTTATTTTTACATCTTCTTGACTGAAAGATAGAGGGTAACCCGCAGCCACAGCAATCTGTTCTTTTATAAGGTCAATACCCGTAATCAATTCCGTAACGGGGTGTTCCACTTGGATTCGCGTATTCATCTCCATAAAATAGAATTCACCGTGTTTATCCAACAGAAACTCCACCGTTCCTGCCCCGTGATAATGAACAGCCTGAGCTGCCTTTATGGCCGCAAGACCCATTTGTTCCCTTAGTTCCTGATCAAGCGCAGGAGATGGGGCTTCCTCCACCAGCTTCTGGTGGCGCCGCTGAATGGAGCAATCCCGTTCACCAAGGTATGCCACATTGCCATGCTTATCTGCCATAATTTGAATCTCCACATGCCTCGGCTCTTCCAAATATTTCTCCAAATAAACTCCTGAATTGCCAAAAGCCGTTTCCGCTTCCTTTTGGGCCTGGCGGATGGATTTGACTAACTCCTCTTCATCCCTTGCTACTCTCATCCCTTTTCCGCCACCGCCTGCTGTAGCCTTCACGATGACGGGATATCCAATATCCCGGGCCACCATGACGGAATCCCCAAGATCTTCGATGAGCCCCTCCGTACCGGGAACCGTCGGAACCCCAGCTTTTTTCATCGTTTCTCTAGCCACAGCTTTCGCGCCCATTTTTTGGATAGCTTCAGCATCCGGTCCAATGAACTTAATATCACAGGCAGCGCAAATTTCCGCAAAATCGGCATTTTCAGCGAGAAATCCATATCCCGGATGAATGGCATCCGCTCCGGTAAGAGTTGCTACACTCATTAAATTGGTTATGTTCAAGTAACTGTTCTTAGAGGCGACAGGTCCAATGCAATAGGCTTCATCCGCCAATTTGACGTGCAATGCCTGTCGATCCGCTTCTGAATACACCGCTACAGTTGCAATTCCCATTTCGCGGCAAGCTCTAATAATGCGAACTGCGATTTCTCCCCGATTGGCAATCAGCACTTTTTTAAACATCTCTTTTCCCCCTTACCCAAATGAGATTGTGTTCTATTCTGGATGAACGACAAATAAAGGTTGGCCATATTCAACAATCTCTCCGTCCTTAACCAAGATCTCTGCGATCTCTCCACTTACTCCCGCCTCGATTTCATTAAATAATTTCATAGCTTCCAACACGCAAACCACGGTATTGGCATCAATTTTCTGACCGATCTTTACGAATGCCTCGGCACCTGGCTCGGGAGCGGAATAAAACGTCCCAACCATAGGAGAAACGACCTTATGCACCTTCACCTCTTTGCGTTCTTCAACCTCTTTTACAGCAACGGGAACGGCCTGTACCTCTGGGGTCAAAGCGGGTAATGGATCAAGTTTCGTATCATTGCCAACAGCCTCTTCACGATGGATTGGGTTAGATGCAGATCTTACGTCATTTTTCACAATGATAATCTTGGTTGCCTCTTGTTCAAATTCAAATTGCTGAATAGAAGATTCATTAACCATTTTGATGATTTCTCTGATTTCATGTATTTTAAGCATGATAGCCACTCCTTTTTATGGTTGAATTAAATTTCTTATTTCTGCTCCAATCTCATTCCTGTTCTTAAATCTTGGATGATTTTTTCTCTTTCGTTGTAGAGTCTTTCTGCCTCCTCCAGATATTCCGTTAGCGCTTTCACATTTCGGTGGTTATCCGGATGAATCCCTTTGCCGAAATCGACAATAATTGCTGATTCTCCAAACGGGAGCAACTCAAAAGCAGTTTCCTTTAGTGATGGTCTGGTACAATTTGACCTCCCTTTAATTCCGTAATTCGGAATTAATATTCCGTAATTCGGTTTTATAAAATTATTATACTTGTTTGAATATAGAACCACAAGGGATAAATCGAAAAACAGGCATATTTTTTTAAAGTGAATTCATTCCCAGAAACAAAAAGAACTCATCTGCCATATCAACATATGGAAGATGAGTTTTTTAATGTAATCGGCAACTCATAAGTTAACCAAAGATGAATCCATAAATCCGAGCTTCTCCGAAATTTGATTGGCCGCTTCTTTAACCTTCTTGATCAATTCAGGCAATCTCTCGTCCTGAAAGCGTACGTCAGGACCCGCAACGCTAAGACCCGCTACCATTTGTCCCATATGATTGAAAATGGGCGCAGCCACAGCAGAAGTATAATTCTCAAGCTCAGAATGGCTCACGCTGTAGCCTTCCTTTCTGGACAGCTCCAAAGCAAGGCGAAGTTTTTCCCTATCTGTAATGGTTCCGAGCCCAATGGGATGCAGTTCAATTTCATTCAAATATTGTTCTCTTTCATCATCGGACAAATAAGCAAGGAGTATGCGAGAGCATGCTCCAGCGTAGAGCGGAGCTCTTCGGCCTATTTTTGTATAAAGCCTCACAGGATGGTTCGTATCCAATTTTTCAATATATATGGATTCCTTCCCATCTTTTACAATAAGATTTACGGCTTCTCCAACATCATCTCTCAAGTTTTGCATGATAGGTAAAGCAATCTGCCGAATATCTAGACGTTCCGCCACTAATTGTCCAAATTGGAGAAACAAAAGACCAAGTGAGTACTTTCCTTCCTCGTCCTTAGTAAGGAACCCCATATCTTCAAGGGAACCAATCATTCGGTAAACGGAGGTTTTGGGAACACCCGAAAGTTCTACCATCTCATTCAAATTTAGCTTCGCATGCGTTATAAAAAGATTAAGGAGACACATAGATTTAACAACTGTCTTATTTTTGCTTTGCACCTGCTATCCCTCCTTATCAAAAAGAATATGATTCATAATCGCTAATTGTTGCATTACCGTTTAGTTAAAGTAGCTCTATCAATTTTAATGGATTCTCCGATACTTTTCAATTTTGCATAGTGTCATCGGACAAACAGTTATGGCTATCCATAATCCATTTGTATTTTACCGAATCCTGCTCATATGATTAAATAGATAATAAGCAATCCTATCAAAACATGGAGGGGATTTACATGAAAGATATCGTGAGACGATTTGAAGAGGTGCCAACCACCTGCATTTCTGACGCTATGCAAGGACTCAACAACCTAGATTCCAGCATTAAGCCTTTAAAGGATGAATATAAAGTAGCCGGCAGGGCGTTCACCGTCAAAATGCCTGTGGGAGACAACCAAGCCGTACTTCGGGCCATTCGGGAAGCTCAGCCAGGAGATGTCTTAGTGATTGATGCCAAAGGGGATACATACCGCGCGGTGGCCGGAGACTTTGTCGTTGGCATGGCACAGACTCTAGGAATCAAAGGTATGGTCGTTGACGGGGTCATTCGCGACATTCAAGGAATTCGAGATCTTGATTATCCTGTCTTTTACAAAGGAACGACCGTTGCAGCCAGCGGCAAGGCTGGAATGGGAGAAATCAATGTGCCCATATCTTGCGGCGGGGTAACCATCCAGCCGGGAGATATTATTGTCGGCGATGCCGATGGCGTGGTGGCTGTCCCCCAAGCGGAGGCCGAAACGATTCTCGCCAAAGCCATAGAGAAGATGAAAAAAGATGAAGAACGGGCCAGCATGATCTCCGGAAAACCGGAAGCCGTGAGGCAGCATTTGGATGATATTCTTTCGTAATAGAAGACAAATGAAGGGTTACAATCGGTCTAACCGAGTGGGTAACCCTTCTCATTTTGATGAACACGTGAGTTTCAATGTTAGGATATCAGCTTACACTATGCTGCAAAACTATTATTTTTCTCTTCGCGGATTGATTATATTGAGAAACCTCTACTCTCAAACCAGCTTTCTCCCATTCATTCCGGAGATTCTTTTTCACTTGTTCATAGGATAACTCACCCAACTTTGGCACCCGTTAACCTCATGCATCAAGCCGTATAAAAAACACCCAAGAAATATCAAACCTGCTTCGCCTGTTTCATGTTAGACGAAAATCAAAACAGTCTTAGATATTTTTGGGTGTTCGCTATGAATACCATCTAGTCTTTCCAATATCGTTCATATAAGTTTTGCATATGTTCAGTCATTAATTTTACTGCTTTTTCTTCATTGTGCTCCTCAATCGCTTTAATGAGCGACTTATGCTCATTAAAATTAACTTCTCTATAGTCTGGCCGGGTCACGGTTCTATCCCGAATAAATTTCCACATTTCTTGCTGCTTCATCGCATTAGTAATAGAAGACATAAAATTAATAAAGAGATCGTTATGGGAAGCCTTGGCTATCTCGTTGTGTAATTGTTCATCTGTTTCTGGTACATATATGCCGGCCTTCGTTTCCTCTTCCATCTTTTTTATGGTCGAAGAGAGATTCTTAATATCTTCAGTCGTGGCTCTTAACGCCGCAAACTTTACAATAAGAGGTTCTATGTTCATTCTTGCTTCAATAATATCTTCTGGCGATACGGACTCAAGTAAGTTTTCTGATTGGGAACTTTCAACTGAAACCTGGGTGCTATTCACAAACACGCCTTCTCCCTGGCGGGAATAAATGATGCCGGTCAGCTCCAATGCACTAAGAGCCTGTCTAATGGTTGCGCGGCTCACACCGAATTGTGCACACAGTTCTCTTTCAGAAGGAAGCTTATCACCTATTTTAAATGACCCTGACTGGATTTCTGAAAGAATTTGGTGATAAATTTGTACATGCAATTTTTGACTGGATACTGGATTGAATTTTATGGTAACCACTTCTTTCAAACATTGTTGACTCATTATACCCATATTTTATAAATCCATCCTATTATATAATTTACTAATTTAAAAGGCAAATTTCCCATCATCCAAACGTGAAGAATCACAACTCCTTATCTAAACGATCCTGGCATTCTAAAATGAAAGCCCATACAGGAAGAATAAGACTACTCTACCATAAAATAGTAATCAGCTCAACATATCGATACCGCTTACACAATTTCAACGCGTGGCACCAATCACCTATCGTATTAGGCTTTATACAGCCTTTCTATTCTCACGATCTATCTTTTCTACACCATTAAACTTTCCTGACTGTCTTACTAAGAAAAGGACTATACTAGCACCTATAATCAAACTACATCCTAGAAAGATCATGCTTAAATGAAAGGATCCCGTTACATCTTTAATATATCCGACAAGGTACGGCCCAAAGAATCCGCCTAGATTACCGACACTATTAATCAAAGCTATGGCACCCCCAGCAGCAGCTCCCGTTAAGAAAGAAGGAGGAATAGCCCAGAACGGGGAGTATGCACCAAATGCTCCACATAAACTAATGGCTAGCAGGATGAATGATCCGATAATGTTAATACTTGCAACATAGGAGCTCAGGATCATGGCCACTGCACTTACGGTTAAACATGCCGCAACATGTAAGCGTCTTTCATTCTTCTTATCTGAATGGTTACCAACTAGAATCATCGTAACCATAGCACATAAATACATAAGCCCTATAATCCAACCCATACTTTGTGAACTCAAGGATATGGACTCCGATAAGCCCTTCGAGATGGTAGGCAAGAACATGTTAATTCCGTAATAGCCAATCATCCAGCAAAAGTATCCAACGGATAAGGTGAGAACATCACGATCTTTTAGCGCTTGCATAAAGGTGTAGTGCTTGACTTCTTGTTTCTCAAGATTTTCTTTCGTCGTAATATCAATCAACCATTGTTTTTCTTCTTTGGTTAACCATTTGATATCCTCAATTTTATCATTAAGATAGAAGTAACATACAATACCTAAAATGATAGCTGGAATAGCTTGTAAAATAAACAACCACTGCCATCCTGATATATCCAACCAGTTGATCGTCAGCAAGTACGTTGACAAAGGAGCACCCATTGCGTTAGCAGCCGGTATAGCCAGCATAAATCCTGCTATTGCTTTTGCATGATGCTTTGTTGGATAAAAACCACTTAAATACCACACCATACATGGATAAAAACTTGCTTCAGCAACTCCTAGAAGAAAGCGACCAATATAAAATTGCAGTGGTGTTTGCATAAAAGCCATGAAACATGCTATTAATCCCCATGAAACCATGATTCTAGAAATCCATTTTCTAGCTCCCACTTTATTCATCAGGGCACTCCCCGGCACTTCTAAAAGAAAATAACCTAGAAAGAAGATTCCCGCACCCAACCCGTAAACCGCATTTGAAAAGCCTAAATCTTCGTTCATTTGTAGGGCAGCAAATCCAATGTTTACCCTATCAAGTATAGCTACTACAAAACAAAGAAATAGAAAAGGTAGTAATCTTATCGAAACTTTTTTAATCGTTGACTTCTCTAATTGTGTTGTATCCAAAGTAATCCCTCCTTTATTTATGGATAACTTAACTTTCATTATATATAAACTTTTATGCCGATAATAGCTTGTTTTGTTTTCCATCTAGGCATAATAAATCGGAATGCCTAGATGGAAAAAATTGGATTAATCCATGTGGGAACCGCCATTGATATCGATTTCTTCACCTGTAATATACGATGCTTCTTCAGAAGCCAAGAATGCAATGGCTGCTGCAACTTCTTCCGTTTCCCCAGGTCTGCCCATTGGTATTCCTGCAATAACATTATTCGCTAACTCTTCAGGAAGGGACTTCCAGATGTCCGTATTAACAAGTCCTGGTGCAACACAGTTAACCGTTATTCCATCAAGTGCAACTTCACGGGCGAGATTTTTAGAGAAGCCCAATACTGCGGCTTTGGATGCAGAGTAGTGCGAACCTCCGAATACTCCTCCCCCTCTTTTAGCTGACACGGAGGAGAGACTTACGATTCTGCCGTATTTCTGTTCCTTCATAACTCGGACTACGGCTTGTGTACATAAGAATAATCCATACATATTCACATTAAAAATTCTTGTCATGTCCTCAAGCGTCATGTCTTCAACCGTCACCTTTTGGGAAATCCCGGCGTTATTTACGAGAATATCGATTCTTCCATAGGTTTCTAGCACTTTTCCTACCATTGCATCTATAGATTCTTTACTAGTAACATTCAATTCTACACCCAAAGCTCTCCCTCCAGCTTCAGTAATAGCATTGACTGTATCTTCAATTCCTTCTGCATTTAAATCGGCTACAACTACAGCTGCTCCCTGCTTGGCAAGCGTTAAGGCTATTGTACGCCCAATTCCTCTTTTCGTACCGCTTCCCGTGACGATAGCTACTCGATTAGTTAATTTAAACATCCTTTACGCACCCCTATTTAATAGTTTTTAATTCTTCTAGATTTTTTACTTCGCAAGCATTTCCTTAGCTGTTTTCACTATATTATCGACCGTAATTCCGTTAAGCTCCATCAGCTTTTCATAAGGGGCAGATTCTCCAAAGCGGTCTTGAACCCCTATTCTTCTAACCTTTCCTTGTCCTTCTTCCGCTGCTACTTCACAAACGGCACTTCCGAGACCGTTTAGAATATTGTGATCTTCTACTGTAATGACATGGCCGAGAGCTAAACATTCAACAACTGCTTCTCTATCCAGAGGTTTAATCGTATGCATATCTAATAGCTTTACCGAGATCCCCTCGTTTTCCAGTTCCTCAACTGCGTCCAATGCCAGATGTACCGTATCGCCATTCGCAATGATCGCGAGATCTTTTCCGTCCTTTAGCTTTTTGGCTTTCCCAATCGTAAACTCTTCGTTTTCATCATAAATCACAGGAACGGAATCACGAGTAAAGCGAAGGTAGACAGGACCGTACATCTTTGCTGCTTGCTCAACTAGCTTTCTTGTAGAATAATAATCAGCACCCATAATCACCGTCATGTTTGGAATGGTTCTTAAAACTCCCATATCCTCAATAGCCTGGTGACTTCCGCCATCGTTTGCTGGGGTAAGTCCCCCGTGAGAGCAGGCAATTTTTACATTTAAGTTGGGATAGCAAATTTCTTGCCTAATTTGCTCAGCCATTCTTAAGGAGCCAAATACCGCGTAAGTGCTAACGAATGGGATCTTGCCCGTTGTTGCAAGACCCGCAGCAATTCCGCAGCCGTTCTGCTCTGCGATCCCCACATTGATATGCTGATTAGGCAATTGCTTAGAAAACGCTCCTGTTTTACAAGATTTTCCGATATCGATATCTACCACGAAAATATTGTTATTCTCTTGTCCTAATCTCACAATTTCATCACCAAAGCCTTCTCTCGTGGCTTTTTTTACGCGGGCTGCTTTTTCCATTACACTCATTATTTTAACCCCCCTGCAATTTCTGCTAGTGCCTGTTGATACTGTTGTTCATTAGGAGCGACTCCATGCCAATCCACCACGTCCTCCATAAAAGAGACTCCCTTCCCTTTTACCGTATCAGCGACAATACACTTGGGTTTACCATTTTTAGCTTCTCTAACATAATCCAACGTCTCCAAAATTTCTTCCATGGAATGACCATTAATTCTTCTCGTCTCAAAACCAAAAGCCTGAAATTTCTTCTCCAAATCTTGATTAGGCATGACCTCGTCGCAGGTTCCATCAATTTGTAATCGGTTGTCATCCACAAATACAACCAGATTATCCAGTTTGTACTTCACGGCGCTTTGGGCTGCTTCCCAGATTTGGCCTTCTTGGCACTCTCCATCTCCCACCATGACGAACACTCGATAATCTTTTTGATCTCTTTTTCCGCCTATGGCCATGCCCACTCCGCAAGAAAGTCCTTGCCCCAGGGATCCAGTAGAAATATCAATGCCTGGACACTTTTTCATATCGGGATGGCCTTGAAAAGGAGAACCATATTTTCTTAAGGTGTGCACGCTTTCATAAGGAACAAAACCTCGTAAAGCTAAAGCCGAATATAATATGGGACAAACATGTCCTTTGGATAGAACAAATCGGTCACGGTCTTCCCATTTAGGGTTTTGAGGGTCCACATTCATCTCTTTGAAGTAGAGAGCTGCTATAATATCAGCTGCGGATAAGGAACCTCCCGGATGTCCAGATTGCGCTTCATAAATCATGGTAAGAGCTGTTTTTCTAAGCTCAATAGCTTTTTGCTTTAGTTCTTCTACGCCTATCGCTTTCATATTTGTCACTCCTCTTAGTAGACTTGAAGTTTACTGCTCTCTTTTTTTAGTAACAAACCTTATAACCCTGTGTGCACTTTTCTATCCTGTTCACTTGTCTACTTGTCTACTTGTCTGCTAAGTGAACTTGTATATTTAGTATACCTACAACCCGTGTAATAGTCAATAAAGAATTGGAAAGGAAATAATTTTTATTCAAATCAAAAAAACAGCATTCAAACCTCAAATACTGTAACAGAAATGATGTTTACAAGTTTCTGGTGCAAAGATGAAATCCATTGAGAATACATATAAACTAATTGGTTAAATTAACCACAATATGCACAATAAACATTTTGAACTAACCTAGTATCGAGGTGTAAATAGGAGATGATATGCTTTTGGGTATGTTCAAAACGATCAGGAAAATATTTAAATCTAATTCAATCCCTAATAATCAACATATAAAGAAAAAAACACCTTTACAAACCAATCTTCAGGAAAATATTCGAATAATTATGGAGGTTATTGGAAATAGCCCGGATGTTGTTATCAGGGAATTTGGCATCGGAAAGAAAAAGTCGATTAAAATAGCTCTGGTCTTTACAGAAGGCTTGTCTGATGCTCAATCTGTCAATCAATTTATCATGGAATCTTTAATGCTGGATATACCAGAAAGCGACGTGAATTTAGACCATTCATCCGAGAACTTTAATTTTCAACTCCTGAAAGAGCTTCTTCCTGTAGGGAACATCAAGGATGTTTCGGATTTTGAAACCTTGCTTCCATCCATCTTATCAGGGGATGCTGCCATCCTATTAGATGGATATTCTCAAGGTCTGCTGATCGGTTTGAAAGGATGGGAAGACCGCGGTGTTCAGGAGCCTTCTTCGCAAACGGTCATCCGCGGCCCAAAAGAAGGATTTTCTGAAAACATACGGACGAATACCGCATTGGTCCGGAGAAAAATTAAAGATCCTAACCTTTGGTTGGAAAACCTAACCATAGGAAGGGTAACCCAAACTGCGGTCAACATCATGTACATTCAGGGGATTGCGAATGGAAAAGTCATTGAAGAAGTCCGGAAACGACTTACCCGGATCGAAATAGACAGTATACTGGAAAGCGGCTATATTGAAGAATTAATCCAGGATGAAACATACACCGTTTTTCCCACGGTGTTTCATACAGAAAGGCCTGATGTCATTGCTGCCGGACTTTTGGAAGGGCGTATCGCCATTTTTGTGGATGGAACCCCCTTCGTCCTCCTCATTCCAGTCATTTTCCCGCAATTCTTTTCGGCAGCGGAAGACTATTACCAGCGGTTCGATATCGCTACGCTTCTTCGCTTGCTGCGTTATTTCGCTGGTTTTATTGCCTTACTGGGTCCATCCTTCTATATTGCCATTACGACTTTTCATCAAGAAATGCTGCCTCCCGGGCTGTTGTTTAGTTTGATGGCTCAACGGGAAGGGGTCCCTTTTCCAGCCTTCATTGAAGCTCTCTTAATGGAGGTAACCTTTGAACTGCTGCGGGAAGCTGGGATTCGAATGCCCAGAGCGGTGGGACAGGCGGTATCGATTGTAGGGGCCTTGGTCATTGGACAAGCGGCAGTGGAAGCCGGCATCATTTCGGCTGCTATGGTCATTGTCGTATCCATTACCGCTATCTCCAGTTTTATCATTCCTGCGTATAATATGGCTATTTCCTTCAGAATCCTGCGCTTTGGCATGATGGGTTTGGCGGCCTCCTTCGGGTTATTGGGCATTATCGTAGGAATCATTGTCGTCATCCAACACTTATGCCGATTACGTTCATTCGGGGTTCCGTATATGGCTCCATTTGGCCCCGTTGTGATGGCAGATCAAAAAGATTCGATTATTCGCGTACCATGGTGGGGAATGTTCTCCAGGCCCCGATTTGTAAGTCAAAAGAATATCAGCCGTGAAGATAATCCTCCAACTCCAAAACCGAAACCACGCAGGTAAATAGGAATTCATAGAGAGAAAGGAGGAGTCATTACGAAACCAAAGCCGATTTTATGCTTAGTTTCCATAGTTCTATTGATGATGCTTACCGGATGCTGGAACCGGAGAGAATTGAACGAACTTGCGGTTACGGTAGCCATGGGGTTGGATAAAAAGGGGAATCATATTCTTCTTTCTCAACAAATCGTCAATCCGGGAGCGATCGCTTCCAAAGGAGGCACTTCCCCGAGTGGCGCTCCTGTCACTTTGTTTCAAGAAATGGGAAGCGGTGTGATGGAGGCTGGCCGAAAAATGACAACTGAGAGTACAAGAAAAGTCTATACGGGGCAACTCCAGATGCTTATCATCAGCGAAGAATTGGCAAGAGATGGGCTGGGCGATATACTGGATCACATTTCCAGAGACCATCAATATAGAAGGGATTTCTTTGTGGTTATAGCTAGGGGCACAAGGGCAGAGAACATCCTTAAAATTTTTACCCCTATAGAACGAATTCCAGCCAGTAAAATGAATCGTTCTCTGGATAACTCGGCTGGTGCTTGGGGAACAACAACTGCTGTGAGAATGGATCAGTTTATGTCAGATATCATCGACAAAGGAAAAGAAGCTGCACTGCCAGGCATAAAGGTGGTCGGAAAGCAGGCATTGGGCGAAACCCAGGAGAATGTGGAACAAATTGATCCCGGTGCCGATTTGCAGTTTAACGGCCTAGCGGTATTCAAAAAAGATCGGTTGATCGGCTGGTTGAATGAAGAGGAAAGCAAAGGATATAACTATACCCAGGGTGAGATCGAAAGTACGACAGTTGTCTTCCCCTGCCCCCAAGGGAAGAAGAATATCACGGTGGAAGTGCTTCGCACCGAAGAGGATACCCAATTTAAAAAAGTAAACGGCAAGCCTGAAATGGATGTCAAAATTAGTCTTGAAGGAAATATAGCCGATGCGCAATGCGCTATCGATTTATCGAAGCCGGAAACGATTGATCATTTAGAGAAATTAACGGAAAGGAATATAAAACAGAGCATTTCTGCTGCATTAAAAGCCGCTCAGAAAAAATATAAAGTAGATATTTTCGGATTTGGCGGTGTAATTAACCGCAACGACCCTAAATATTGGGAGCAAGTCCGAAAGCGTTGGAATCAGAAATTTCCGGATTTACAGGTCAATGTTGAAGTGAAGGCGGATATTCGACGCGTATTTTTAACTAAAAAATCCTTTTCGGAAAGAATGGAGGAGTAAACGGGATGTGGACCATTGCTGGGATATTGGCGATAGGGGTTATTATCGTGCTCATCGAAGTCCCTTCCCTTCTGAAGAAAAATCATAGAAAGGATCTATGGGTATTTTCTATCCTGTTCCTTTTTGGGGTTGCGCTAAATATTTTGGATAAGATGGATGTGCCCATTCCTAACCCATTCAAAGGGATTACAGCCATTTTCCATCCTTATGGCGAGATGATTTCCCAATTATTTAAGTGAAATTCAAGTATAAAGGTGATATCAATGCAGGAGAACGGTAAAATTGCCCCTCGCCAGTTTATGATTTTCGTCATTCTATTTACCACCGGCAGCTCCATTCTTTTGTTGCCAAAATTTATTGCTGCGGAAGCAGAGCAAGATGCTTGGATAGCCGCTGTGATCCTTGCAGGATTGGGACTTTTGCTGGTATGGCTATACAAAACGTTGGGAAGTCTTTTTCCGGATAGGACCTTGGTTGAATATAGCCAGGAAATTTTGGGGAGATGGATGGGAAAAATCATTTCTCTTCTGTTCTTCAACTATACTTTTTTCCTTTGTGCCATTATATTGCGGCAAATCAGTAATTTTTTTACGTCAACGATCATGCCGGAGACACCGATTGAGTCGATACATTTCCTTTTTTTAGGGGCTGCCGTTATGGGGGTGCGCTACGGCCTGGAGAATATGGCTCGCACTTCCGAAATTTTTTTCCCTTGGGTGTGTATTTTATTCATGATGATTGTTTGCTTTATTTCTCCTCAAATTGAATTTGAAAAAATACAGCCCGTTATGGGAAAAGGAGCTAATCCGGTTCTTCATAGTGCTTTCATGAACCTTGGCTTTCCATTTCTAGAGCTTATTCTGTTTTTGATGATTTTCCCCTATGTAAATCGGATAAAGGAAGCTGGAAGAAGCTTTTTCGTAGGTTATTTGATTGGGGGAATGGCCATTATCCTGGTTACTCTCTTGAGTGTTTTAGTATTGGGAGGCGAAGCAACAGCAAATGAACATGTTCCCAGCTATATTTTAGCCCAAAAAATAGATATCGGGAACTTTATTCAACGGGTAGAAGCGATCATGGCCGGTTTATGGATCATTACCACTTTTTTCAAACTACAGATCTGTTATTATATTTCAGCATTAGTACTTGCGCAAACGCTAGAATTGCATGATTATCGCCCCCTAACGTTTCCATTGGCCATGGTCCTGGTAGTCCTTACCCTTGTGATCGCTCCCGATATCAGCTATTTTGTTAACTTTATTGCTAACATTTGGACACCCTTTTCTCTCGTATTCGGTCTTTGCATGCCATTGTTTCTTTTAGTGATGGCTAAGCTTAGACTAAAATTTTTAAGAAAGGGTAAAAGTTGATATTCTATGGGGGTATAACGGTAGTCGAGGTGAAAAAGTCTAAATAAGCCGAATTCCCTGTCTCAGGGAAAATCGGCTTCATTGCAATAGTGTATGTTTGTCCACATTGTACAACCGTTAGATAGTGACGCGATGATTAAGCTTGCCCTACAGACCCGAATTCACGGATTTTTCCTTTTACTGTTTCTTTAATAGCATCTCTGGCAGGTCCAATAAATTTACGGGGATCATATTCGGTTTGATTTGAAGCTATAAGTTCCCGTAAAACATTCGTAAAAGCCATTTGGTTTTCCGTATTCACGTTAATCTTAGAGGTACCAAGTGAAATGGATCGCTGGATTTGTTCTGTTGGAATCCCTGTACCGCCATGCAAAACTAGTGGCACCTTCGTCATGTCACGGATGCTTTCCATCTCCTTAAACCCTAGCTTAGGTTCTCCCTGATAGGGACCATGTACAGAACCCAGCGCAGGAGCGAGGCAATCAATTCCGGTCAGTTCAACCAGTTGCCTGCATTCCTCCGGGTTGGCATAGATGACTCCCATTCCTACCACATCATCTTCTTGCCCGCCAACAGTTCCAAGTTCTGCTTCAACTGAAATTCCCCGTTCATGCGCGTACTCCACGACTTTTTTGGTAATTTCCACGTTTTCTTGGAAAGGATGATGGGAAGCATCAATCATGACCGACGTGAATCCAACGTCTATCGCTTCTTTGCACTTCTCATAACTAGATCCGTGGTCCAGGTGAATCGCTACAGGTACAGTTATGTTTTTATCTTCTAATAAACCTTTCACCATGTTTACCACCGTTTTAAACCCACCCATGTAACGAGCAGCACCTTCAGATACACCTAATATAACGGGGGACTGTTCTTCTTCTGCAGCCGCTAAGATAGCTTGAGTCCATTCCAAGTTATTAATGTTGAATTGTCCTACCGCATATTTTCCTGCAAGCGCTTTATCTAACATATCCTTCATTGAAACTAATGGCATTTTAATCTTCCCCTTTTTAAGAAAGTTTAAATTTTATATTTGTATCGGGACACGAAATGATTTTGGCCATGTGCATCCCTAACATACCAGTTGGGTTAATTGAATGGTCTATATCGATAAACTTTTTGCCAAATGGTGTATAGACCTATCTATGGAATGCCTGTCTATAGCCGCTTCTTGAAATAGAGTGTGGATGAGTTGGCCTTTTTTCACCCCTACCATGACACCCATTTCCCCCTCCAATAATAGATCTACAGCCTTCGCCCCCATCTGGCTGGCCATCATCCGATCATAAGCGGAAGGAGAGCCGCCACGCTGAAGATGTCCGAGTACCGTCACCCGTGTTTCTAGGCCTGTTTTCTCCCTGATGATGTCGGCAATATCTTGTCCTCGACATACACCCTCTGCGACGACAATGATACTATGCTTTTTTCCTCGTTTATTGCTTCGTTCCAGCCTGGCAATCATATCATTCATATCATGATTCTCTTCAGGGATAATGATCACTTCCGCTCCCGCACACACCCCTGACCAGAGCGCAATATCGCCTGCATCCCGTCCCATTACTTCAATTAAATAGGTGTGTTCATGGGATGTCGCGGTATCCCGTATTTTATCAATGGCCTCCACTGCCGTATTCACTGCTGTATCAAACCCAATGCTATAATCCGTACCAGAGATATCATTGTCTATCGTCCCTGGAATTCCTACGGTTGGAAATCCCTGTTCCGTTAGTTTGCTAGCCCCACGGAAAGATCCGTCTCCACCAATGACGATCAGCGCTTCGATATCGTTATCTCTTAATTCAGAAAAGGCTTTTTGCTGCCCTTCAGCTGTCTTAAATCGTTCAGTTCGGGAACTTTGAAGGATCGTACCTCCGCGATGAATAATGTCCCCGACACTACCTAAGTTCATAGGGATAAAATTTCCTTCCATTAATCCCTGAAAACCATTCTTTACTCCGAAGACTTCCAGTCCTCTAAAAATTCCCCGGCGAACAACGGCTCGAATCGCAGCATTCATTCCCGGTGCATCCCCACCGCTTGTAAGTACTGCTATTCTTTTCATTGCTTTCCTCCATTCTGCTCATCAGCTATTTCGAATGCGCTTTATTATAACTTCTGTATAATCCCAGTTGACTTGTCTGCTTGTCTACTAAGTTAACTTATATAACAAGTATATATACAACTATCCTCATAGTCAATAAAGAATTAAAAATGGGGGTAATTTTTCTTCAAATCAAAAAAATAGCCAGAGAAAATTCCCTGACTATATTACTGTATACATGACTTCAATCCTTTTTGCTTATGTCAACCATCCAAGAGGTACGGTTACAATGGACGGGAAGAGGATTAACAGGAAAAGGATTAGTACTTGAACAAGCAGGAACGGCCATATCCCTTTCATGATATCTTCCATGCCTATTTTTCCGACGCCGCAAGCAACGTTCAGCACCGTACCTACCGGTGGTGTCAGCAATCCAATGCAACAATTGAGAATAAACAGGACTCCAAAATAGACGGGATCTATTCCTGCCTTCTCAATGACCGGCATGAGAACCGGTGTCAAAATGAGAATGGTAGGCGTAAGGTCCATCGCTGTACCTACAAGCAAAATCAGCAGATTTATGGCTATCAATAGAAGCAGCTTATTTTCAATGAGTGGTCCAAGCATATCGGTTATGACTGATGGGATATTTGCTACAGTAATGAGCCAAGCAGAAACCATCGCTGCCGCAGCCAAAAACATAACCACACTCGTGGTTTTGGCTGCAACGATTAAAACCCGGTACAATTCCTTCATTTTCAACTCACGATAGATGACAAGGCCGACGAACAAGGCATAAAACGCTGCAACCACCGCTGCTTCAGTCGGAGTGAATACCCCGCCGCGCAAACCTCCAACGATGATGACCGGCAACAGAAGAGCCCAAACGGCCTTTCTTGTGGCAATCCACATTTCTTTAGGCGATCTTCTCGGAAAAACCTCTGCATTGCCCTTGCGAACAACAATAGCCCATGTGATGACTAATCCTATACCGATAAGAATACCGGGGATGATCCCTGCCATAAATAGCTTCGTGATGGATACTCCACTAGTAACCCCAAAGATAATCATGGGAATACTTGGCGGGATAACCGGCGCAATGATGCCGCCTGCCGCGATCAAACCGGTGGAACGATTCCTATCATAGCCCGCTTTCACCATCATCGGGATCAAGATCGCTCCAAGCGCTGCCGTATCGGCGACAGCAGAACCCGATAAACCCGCAAACAGCACGCTAGCCATAATTGCCACATAACCGAGTCCGCCGCGGATATGCCCGACAAGCGACAAGGCAAAATTGATAATTCTTGAGGAAATCCCGCCAGCATTCATCAATTCTCCCGCAAGAATGAAGAAAGGAATGGCCATGAGCGGGAAATTATTCGCCCCGTTTATTAAGTTCTGGGCGACAATCTGGCTATCGAAAATATCAAGGAAATACATCAACGCGACACCGCTGGTCAATAAAGCGAAAGCAATCGGCATTCCAAGCGCCATTACCCCCAGGAGCGAACCTACAAAAACAACAAGAGCCATTACCTTCCACCCCCTGAAATGGCTTGTTTTTCTTCATGAAGGACACCTATTATCTCCTCTTCAGATTCCTTCATGTGAATAAGCTTTTCGATTGCCCCCTTCTTAAACAGCGCCCGGTATAGGTTAGAAAGAAGAATCAATCCCATGCTCACACTCATCACAATTCCAATTCCATAAATGTAGGATAGCGGCAATCCCGTTGCCGGAGCTGTACTATCCATATTGCTCAGAGTCATCTTCCAGCTTCCATCCAAAACCAGCCACAATATATAAAAAACGATCAGATTGCTAATAACATATACTATTTTTTTCAATGTTGGGGATAGCTTTTTAACAAACATATCCACGGCAAGATGTCCATTATCTTTCAAAGCGCCGATGGCTCCAAGAAATATCATCCATATAAATAAGAAGCGCGCTACTTCCTCTGACCAGGTAATTCCCGAATTAAAAACATACCTTAGAACAACATTTCCGAATACGAGAATGGCCATAATGGACAAAGAGAATACCATGGCTATGTTTAATATGTTGTTCAAGAATGTTGAGGCTCTTTTCATGCCAAATACCTCCCCACAAATCTATTTTTTTAGAACAATTACATCCCTAAACCAGCATTTCTCCACACGTTGCTGCAAGTTGAGGGGGGTGGTCCCTCCCCCCTATTTTGCTTCCTCTATGGCTTTGAACAATTTATCCATAAGCTCTTTTCCGTAAACTTCTTCAAATTCTTTATATACAGGCTGTACTGCATCCTTGAAAAGCTGTTTATCCACTTCATTTACCTTCATGCCGTTCTTCTCCAATTCAGCTTGTAGCTTCTGGTCATCTTCCTTCACTAGGTTTCTGTGATATTGCCCAGCTTCTTTTGCGCTTTCTTCAATAATCTGCTGCTGCTCAGGCGTTAATGTTTTCCAGAATTTCTCACTTATGGATAAAGGAAGAGGCATGTATTGGTGTCCTGTTAAAGATACATATTTTTGGACCTCATAAAGTTTGCTGTTATAAATATTCGTCAGCGGATTTTCCTGGCCATCCACAACATGCTGTTCTAAAGCAGTGAACAATTCCCCGAAGGCCATAGGTGTCGGGTTTGCGCCAAGCGTTTTGAAAAGACTAAGGGATACAGGAATTTCAGGTGTCCTGATTTTGATTCCTTTCAGATCCAAAGGCTTTTCAATCGGTTTTACACTGTTGGTGACGTGCCTGAACCCATTTTCCCAATAGGCAAGAATGCGAATGTCCTTAGCGATCAATGGCTCAGCCAACTCTTTCCCTAGAGGACCATCAAGAACCTTCCAGGCTTGCTCGAGGCTGTCAAAAACATAAGGAAGCTCGACTACGCCGATGGGTTCATGATTTCTGGCATAAATACCCGTTGCTCCTGCAGTAATTTGCAGAGTATTCGCTTGAACGCTCTGCAGCATAGCTGATTCGCTGCCTAATTGCTCGCTGTGGAAGACTTGAACTTCCATTTGGCCATTCGATTTTGTCTCAACCAGCTCTTTGAATTTCAATGCAGCTTGGTGTCTGGCATTTTTCTCAGCAGCGCCGTGACCAAATTTAATGATCATCTTTTTATCGGCAGCACCTTGCTGAGCAGCATTTGGATCTGAATTCGTGGAGGAAGAACATCCAGATAGCAACATGGATCCGGCAACGAAAAAAATAGTTAATACAAAACTGATTTTTTTCATAGATTTCATAATAATATTGACCCCCTAAGTGTTTTTTGGATTTAAGAAAGAATAATGGCAATTGAGCTTGATTATTTGCGGATACTCCATTCTTGTCCACGAATAGCTTGGATGGCTCTTTTTCTATCCTTTTGACCATAGATGGCACTACCAGCTACAAGTACATTTGCGCCTGCCTCCAATACCTGTTTAGCCGTTTCATCATTAATGCCACCGTCTACCTCAATTTCTACACGATCTAAACCTTTATCATCTAACATACGGCGTAAATTTTTAATTTTGGACAAAACGTTGGAAATGAAACACTGTCCTCCAAATCCCGGATTTACGGTCATGAGTAAAATCATATCAAGGTCCTGTAAAACGTTTTCAAGGGTTTGAATAGGCGTTGCAGGATTCAGAGCAACCGCTGCTTTAAGACCCAGATCCTTAATCAAATAAACGGAACGATGAAGATGCTTGCAGGATTCTTGATGAATAGAAATAATATTGGCGCCTTGCTTAGCAAATTCAGGGATATACCGGTCTGGATTTTCAATCATTAAATGGACATCCAAGGGTAATGCTGTTAGAGGACGAATCGCCTCAACAACTAACGGCCCTATTGTAATATTGGGAACAAAATGCCCATCCATTACATCAATATGAATATAATCAGCACCTCCTTGAACCACTTCAAAGATTTCCTGCCCCAAATGAGCAAAGTTCGCAGAAAGAATAGACGGAGCAATCTTTACTTTTCGTTCCAATCTATTGACCTCCTATTTTCTATTTTTAAGATTCATAGATATATTTTCTCTACCTGATTAATTTTCTCTAATCGCTGCATATGCCTGCCTCCTGAAAATGCCGTTGTAAGCCACACTTTCACAATCTCTAATGCCAAACCAGTACCTATCACTCTTGCACCCAGTGCTAAGACATTTGAATCATTATGCTCGCGAGTAGCCTTGGCCGAAAACAGGTCAGAAACCAAAGCACAACGAATCCCCTTCACTTTATTGGCTGCAATGGACATGCCAATCCCCGTTCCACAAACCAAAATACCTTGTCCACAATCACCCGACGCCACTTTTTCTGTGACCAGAAACGCATAGTCTGGATAGTCTACAGACTTCTCATCACAACAGCCAAGATCCTCATATGAAATATTCATCGTTTCAAGTAAAGACTTAATTTCTTCCTTTAAATGATAGCCGCCATGATCGGCTCCTAATGCAATTCTCACAAATATCGACTTCCTTTCCTTCTTCAGCAGATACTTCATAAACAGATACATTTGCAAACGTTTTCAAATAAGACAAAACCTGGTTAAGCTAATGCCAGGATAAACATGTCCTTTTAATAGAACAAACCGGTTGCAGCTCCCCATTTAGGATTGCGAGGATCCATATTCATATTTTTCCACACCTATTCCTTTCATCTCTGTCACTCCTCTGCTACGTATTTGTACACCCATAAACCACTTGTATTACTGATCTGCTTGTCCACTTGTCTACTAAGTAAACTTGTATTATCAGTATACTCACAACATGAATCGTAGTCAATAAAGAATTTATAATTTTTATCGAATTAAAAAAACAGCATTAAAACCTCAAAAACTGTGACAGAATAAAAAAAGAAGACATTGAGCATGAATCCCCAATGTCTTCTTTTTTTATACAATTAATTTGAATTTAATCCTACAATAACTGTTCGATAAGAAAGTGCATCGAGGTTATATGACGGTCCATCCGCTATCCACACGGATTGTATCGCCAGTAATAAAATTGGCCATGTCGGAAGCTAAAAATAAGACTGCTCCGGTTACACAGACGGTCAGCCAATGTCCCTAATGAAATAAGACGCTAAAAAATAAGGAGAGGGCAGTAAACCCTCTCCTTTGTCTTTAGGCAGAAACGAACTTATCTTTGTCTGATGCGGAGGATCCGTGGTGCTTGTATTCATTCTCCCAGAAATCGGCATCAGCGATACCTATCTTTACCGGATCAAATACAGGATCTATACCTTCTTTCTTCTGTCTTTCATAATCTTTTAATACTTTCATTGCCGGCTTGGTGAGAAGCAGGATAGCAATAATATTCAACCATGCCATGCTTCCTACGCCAATATCTCCCAATCCCCAAGCAAGTTCCGCTGTTTTCACGCACCCGTAGAAGGTAACGGACAGGATAGCAATCTTTAAGGCGTATTCGGTCCAAACCCGCTTCACTTTACGGTTCAAATAGGCAAGATTGGTTTCTGCCATATAGTAATAGGCCATGATCGTGGTAAAAGCGAAGAACAATAGGGAAACAGCGATAAAGGGTCCGCCAAATCCCGGGAATACAGTTTCAACAGCCTTTTGCGTGTAAATCGGGCCTGGTGAGAGATCACCCAAATTATTCACAATCGGGGCTGCCCCCTCCGGTGTCACATTATACATTCCCGTCAAAAGAATCATAAATGCGGTGGCCGTACAAACAAACCATGTATCGACATAGACAGAGAAAGCCTGAACCAACCCTTGTTTCGCAGGATGGGAAACTTCCGCAGCGGCAGCCGCGTGAGGGGCTGTACCTTGTCCCGCTTCGTTGGAATAAATCCCGCGCTTAACCCCCCATACAATAGCAGAGCCAAGAATACCGCCAAAGGCAGCATCTGCACCAAATGCACTCGAAAAGATAAGGGATATCACCCTAGGCAATTGATCCATATTGGTAAACACAATGAATAAAGCAACCAAAATGTAACCTAAAGCCATAAACGGCACGACGACTTCAGCAACGCTCGCAATCCGCTTGACACCGCCGAAAATAATCATCGCAAGGATAAGTACTAATCCGATTCCGGTAACCGTCGGGCTGATCCCTAATCCATTTTCCATACCTGCAGCAATACTGTTCGCCTGTACGCCCGGTAAAAATACACCTGTTGCGAGCACCGTAACAATCGAGAACAATACCGCATACCACTTCATTTTTAAGCCTTTTTCAATGTAATAGGCTGGGCCCCCGCGGAATTGACCGTCCTGTTTGGTCTTGTATACCTGTCCAAGAGTCGCTTCTACAAACGCAGAGCTCGCACCCAAAAAGGCCATCATCCACATCCAGAAAACCGCTCCAGGCCCCCCGAACGTAATGGCCGTGGCTACCCCGGCAATGTTTCCTGTCCCTACACGGCCGGCAAGGGCCATCGATAATGCTTGGAATGAGGATACTCCCGCTTCGGAACTCTTGCCTTCAAACATCAATTTAATCATGTGGAAAAAGTACCTTATCTGCAGGAAACGGGTAGCTATGGAGTAAAATAGCCCTACTCCTAAGCATAGAAAAATCAACGCCTTGCTCCAAATGAGTCCATTCAGCCAATCAACAAAAGCTACCACAGAACAACCTCCTCGAATTATCTTATAAATAAATATTTAGTTGTTTGTTAGTAAAGCGCTTTCAGTCATTGATAAAAAATATATAGTGAAATTTATCATAATCACTATACTGCATATATCTAATATTTTAACAGAAAGCGTTTTCTTTTTCAATTGAAAATATTATATCTATATAAAATAAATCGATTGTCAATAATGTTTACTTTTGAACCACATTGAAGCCATCATTCTACCCGCACTAACAGTCACTATCATGTGAATACGATGGTTTTGTTGCCATGAACCAGCACCTTATCTTCCACATGCCATGAAACCGCTTGTGCGAGTACCGTTCTTTCCACTTGGCGTCCTGCAATCTTTAAATCCTCGGCTGAAAAACGGTGATTCACCCGAAGTACATCTTGCTGTATGATGGGCCCTTCATCCAGATCATTTGTAACATAATGTGCCGTTGCCCCAATCAGCTTCACTCCGCGCTGAAAAGCCCTCACATACGGATTGGCCCCCACAAATGCCGGCAGGAAAGAATGGTGAATGTTAATGATTTGATTGGGATATTTTGAAATAAAATGAGGTGACAAAATTTGCATATACCTTGCCAGGACTATAAAATCTACTTTATCCCGTAAAATCTCTAAGATCTTCTGTTCTGCTTCCTCTTTTGTTTCACTGGACAAGGGAATGTGATAATAAGGAATCCCATAAGCTTCAACGGCTTCTTTCAAATCAAGATGGTTGCTGATCACGATGGGGATTTCCACCGGAATTTCTTTCGATTTCCAGCGCCAAAGAAGCTCCATCAGACAATGATCGGTTTTAGAAACAAAAATCGCCATTCGTTTTATTTTTTTCTCACTGTTTAAGGTCCAGTCCATGGCATGGTCCCGAGCCAACATGGGCAAATCCTGCTGAATCTGCTGAAAGGAGCGGTCAAAATCCTCCAGATCAAACGCTATCCTCATAAAAAACAAGCCGCTTCGCGGATCTGTCGTGTGCTGATCAAACTGTACAATATTCGCTTGGTGTTCTAATAGAAAGTTAGACACCACCGAGATGATACCTGGTTTTTCCGGACAGGAGATGAGCAATGTCGCTCGATTAACATACATTTTTTGATCCAAATCTGTCCTCCCCCTCTCTAATGTTTTTTTATGAGGTTGTCCCAATAGCTAGTCTATACTGACGACTTAATGGGAAAAACTCCACCTATTTTAAAAATGAAGAAAAATAATAAGGGGTTAGTTGGAAAAAGTCCACTTACCATCGAGAAAAAGATCCAAAACGGAGCCATTATCGTGATTAGCGGCACATTTTCCAACTATTTCATATGAAATCTGATAAAGTTTTATTGTAAGTGGAGATTTTCCAACTACCTTCCACCTGCAGCCTTCTGCACTTGTTCATGCGCGTGATAGGAGCTTCGAACCAGGGGACCGGATTCCACATGGGCAAACCCCATATTCATCCCTATTTTGCGAAACTCCGCAAATTCTTCCGGTGTATAATATTTTCTAACAGGCAGATGTCTTTTTGTTGGCTGCAAATACTGCCCGATGGTCAGGATATCACAATCGACATGCCGCAAATCATACATGGTCTCTAAAATTTCCGGTTTGGATTCCCCTAAGCCGAGCATAATGCTAGACTTCGTCTTCTGGTTGGTACCCAGTTCCTTCGCATTCCTCAGTAATGCCAGAGAGCGGGAATACTTCGCTTTCGCCCGAACTTGATCAGACAATCGCTCCACCGTTTCGATATTGTGGTTCAGGATATCCGGTTTGGCCCGCAGAACCACTTCGAGTGCACTGGAATCCCCTCCGAAGTCGGGAATCAAAACCTCGATCCCCGTCAGCGGATTCATCTGTCGGATGGCCTTGATCGTTTCAGCAAAGATGGAGGCTCCTCCGTCTGCCAGATCATCCCGGGCAACAGAAGTAACGACTACATGCTGAAGCCCCATTTGTTTTGTAGCTGTGGCCACCTTCAGGGGTTCTTCCAAATCCAATTCTGTCGGGAGTCCCGTCGTTACGGCACAGAAGCGGCAGGCCCGGGTGCAGATACTTCCCAAAATCATAAAAGTGGCAGTTCGATTGCTCCAGCATTCGTAAATGTTGGGACACTTGGCTTCTTCGCATACGGTATGAAGCTCCTTGCCCCGCATGATGGCCTTGATTTCCTTAAACTCTTCATTGGTATGAAGTTTAATCTTTAGCCATTCCGGCTTCGCCTCACGCTTGGATAAGCTCATGAGCCGTGCTCCTTTCCGCTTGCGGCTGATCCTCTCCACCTGCCGGTCTCTTGTATCTCAAGATCGGCTTGCGAGCCGCCGCTACTTCATCCAGTCGGGTAATGACCGTGTGGTGAGGCGCTTCAAGTATGATTTCCGGATTCTCCTCGGCTTCCTTCGCGATTTGGATCATGGCCTCGATAAACTGATCCAGCGTTTCTTTCGATTCGGTCTCCGTCGGTTCGATCATCATGCATTCTTCAACAATCAGCGGGAAGTAAATGGTTGGCGGGTGATATCCAAAGTCAAGCAATCGCTTCCCGATATCCAGGGTTCTTACCCCCAGCTTCTTCTGTCTTCTTCCCGACAAGACAAATTCATGCTTGCAAATGCGGTCATAAGGCAAATCGTAATAAGGAGCCAATTTTCTCATCATGTAATTGGCATTCAGTACGGCTTCCTGTGACACGCGAAGCAATCCATCCGGACCATTCGAGCGAATATAGACAAAGGCGCGCAAGTTAATGCCGAAGTTGCCGTAGAATGCCTTCACCCGGCCAATCGAATCAGGCATATCATAGTTGAGCCGATAGCTGTCTCCGTCCTTGACTACTTCCGGACGGGGCATGAAAGGAATCAGCTCTTTTTTGCAGCCAATCGGGCCGGAACCGGGTCCGCCTCCGCCGTGAGGACCTGTAAAGGTCTTATGCAGATTCAAGTGAACCACATCGAATCCCATATCTCCCGGACGGGCAATCCCTAGAATCGCATTCGTATTCGCTCCATCGTAATAGAGCATGCCGCCGGCCTGATGAACGATATCGGCGATTTCCAGAATATTTTCTTCGAATAAACCCAGCGTACTCGGGTTGGTCAGCATCAAAGCAGCTGTATCCGGACCTACCGCTTTTCGCAACTCTTCCAAATTCACATTTCCATTCTCATCCGAAGAAATGGTGATGGTTTCTAATCCCGCGACCGATGCACTGGCCGGGTTGGTTCCATGCGCCGTATCCGGAATGATCACCTTGTTCCGCTTTTCCCCGCGGCTTTCATGGTAAGCGCGAATCATCATCAGCGCCGTCCATTCGCCTTGCGCACCCGCCGCAGGCTGGAGGCTTACGGCATCCATGCCCGTGATTTCCGCCAACTCGGTCTGTAAATCGTAAAGGACCTGGAGAGCTCCCTGGATCGTTTCCTCCGCCTGATACGGATGAATCTTGGCAAAACCCGCGTAACGGGCGACATCTTCATTGATTTTGGGGTTATATTTCATCGTGCAGGATCCGAGCGGATAAAACCCGGAATCGATGCCATGGTTCCGATTGGACAATTCCGTATAGTGCCGCACCAGGTCGAGTTCCGATACTTCCGGCAATTCAGCCGGGGTTTCGCGGATCAGGTGAGCCGGAATCACGGATGATGGCTCCACAGAAGGAACATCGCTGTCGGGCAGGCTATAGGCTGCCCGACCTGCCTTGCTCATTTCAAAAATAAGAGATTTCTCCTTGTTGTTAAGCACGTCCGATCTCCTCCAATCCTTGTACTAAGGAATCAATTTCTTCCTTGGTGCGCGCTTCCGTTACCGCCAGAAGCATATGGCCTGCAAGCTCCGGATAATCCCGTCCCAGGTCATACCCTCCTACGATCTTGCGTTCTAATAGGGCTTGATTGATTTCCGTTACGCTGCCGGGAACCTTGACGACAAACTCATTAAAAACAGGAGCATCAAACGCAATCTCATATCCGGCTAAGCCTGCAATTTGGGTTTTCGCATAATACGTTTTTTCGATATTCATCCTGGACATCTCTCGAATCCCTTGCTTGCCGATCGCTGACATCGCAACGGAAGCGGCCAAAGCATTCAGCGCCTGGTTGGAGCAAATATTGGATGTCGCCTTTTCACGGCGGATATGCTGTTCACGTGCCTGCAAGGTTAGCACGAACCCGCGCTTTCCTTCTTGGTCTACCGTTTGTCCGACAATCCGCCCCGGAATTTTGCGCATCAATTTCTCGCTGACAGCGAAGTATCCGCAAGAAGGGCCACCCAGTTGCATTGGAATCCCGAATGGCTGGGCATCCCCCACTACGATGTCCGCTTTGAATGATCCAGGTGGCTGCAAAACGCCTAAAGCCAGCGGATTGGAACTCACGATAAACATTCCTTTGTATTTGTGGGCGATTTTCTCCACAGCCGCTAAATCTTCAATGGACCCGAAAAAGTTAGGGTACTGGACAATGACTCCAGCGGTATGTTCATCCACCGCTTGTTCCAAGGCTTCTAGATCTGTTACTCCATTCTTTACATCAATCTCCACGACGTCGTAGCTTTGTCCTTTAGCATTGACTTTTAAAATGGCTCTTGCCTCCGGATGTACCGCTTTGGAGATCACGATCTTTTTTCCTTTTGCTCCGCCGACGGCTAAATTGGCTGCTTCCGCAAGCGCTGTAGGACCGTCATACATCGAAGAATTAGCTACATCCATGCCGGTTAACTCGCAAATCATCGTTTGAAATTCAAAGATGGCTTGCAGCTCCCCTTGACTGATCTCCGGCTGATAAGGAGTGTAAGCTGTATAAAATTCAGATCGTGAAATGACGTGATTGACAGTGCTTGGAATATAATGATCATAGATTCCAGCTCCAAGGAAATAGGCATACTCTGAGCTATTCACATTCTTGTTGGCCAGTCTGGTAAAATGCTTGACGGTTTCCGGTTCGGATAGAGCCTTAGGAATATTCAGCGAGCCCTGAAAGCGAACCTCCTCCGGAATATCCGAAAACAACTCACTGACATCTTCAATCCCAAGAAAGGATAACATCTCTTTCTTGTCTTCTATGGTCATGGGAAGGTAGCGATGCTTCACGTCTTATTCCTCCTCGGTAAATGAAGTATATTGCTCTGCTGTCATGAGTTCTTTCAACTCATCCGGTTGACCCAGCTCAACCACCACCATCCAGCCCCCGCCGTACGGCTCTCCGTTAATGGTTTCCGGTGCATCCTCCAGCTCGCTGTTCACTTCAACTACTCTGCCGCTCACCGGCGAAAAGATTTCCGATACGGCTTTTACCGATTCGATCGTCCCCATACTTTGATTTACGGTTACCTCTTCATCCGCTTGCGGAATTTCAACGAAGACAATATCCCCTAACTGATGCTGGGCGAAGTCCGTGATGCCGATCCTCACTCGGTTATCGCCTAACACCTCCACCCATTCATGCTCCTTGCTGTACAGTAGGTTAGAAATGACTTGACTCATGGTTATTCCTCCAAAATGTTTTGTAATTTACTAGATTTATCTCTTATAGAAAGGGGATTTGATCGTAACCGCGTCCACCCGTTTTCCTCGGATTTCAACCTCCAGCTGCGTGCCCAGCTTCGCAAAGTCGGAACGGATCAAGGCCAAGCCCAGATTCTTCTTTAACGTAGGAGATTGGGTTCCTGATGTGATATAGCCGATAGGCGTATCCTCCAAGGCTGCTCCGCTAGCATAAACCGGATAGCCCGTACGCGGAATCCCGCGCCCTACCATTTCAATGCCAACCAATTTGCGAGGAATCCCTTCTTCTTTTTGTCGGATGAGGGCTTCCTTTCCAATAAAACCTTCCTCGGCTTCCAACTTCACCGCAAAGCCGATACCCGCTTCGAGCGGGCTTATATCCTTATCCAGCTCTTGGCCGTAAAGGGGAAGCCTTGCTTCAAACCGCAACGTATCTCGTGCTCCTAGACCGCAAGGAAGGATATCCCCTTTCCCTGCCTCCAAGATTTTTTCCCACAAGCTGCATGCATCGGAGGCATCCACATAAAGCTCGAATCCGTCTTCGCCCGTATAGCCGGTACGGGATACGAGCGTTGGAATGCCTGCAATGTCCACCTTTTCTTGGAAATAAAAGAATTTGAGATCCGACAAGTTAAAGGAAGTCAAATTTTGCAGGATTTCTTCCGCTTTTGGACCTTGCAAGGCCAGCTGGGCGATCTTAGGGGATACATTATCGATCGTGAGATCTCCTGTGGATTGTTCGATGATCCAGGAAACATCTTTTTCGATGTTGGATGCATTAATCACTAAGAGATACTCATCTTCTTTGATCTTATAAACGAGCAAATCATCGACAGTTCCCCCACTCGGGTAACACATGGCCGCATACAAAGCCTGATTCTCCCGAAGCGGGTTGATATCATTCGTAACCAACCGCTGGACCGCTTTTTTGGCATCCGGCCCCTTCATCACGACTTCACCCATATGAGAAACATCGAATAGACCCGCACGGGTTCGAACCGCGTGATGTTCCTCGATGATGCTGCTAAACTGAACAGGAAGCTCCCAGCCGCCGAAATCAACGGTTTTCCCGCCATATTTTCCATAGAGCGGGTATAGTGGCGTTCGCTTTAACCCTTCCATACTGCCACCCCTCCTAATTTGTTTTTTGTTCCATAATCCGTTTCCTGATCTTTTCTCCCGTAGGGGTGATCGCCAGCCCTCCAAGGGACGTTTCCCTGAGGGCACGAGGCATGTTCTTTCCGATATCGTACATGGCAGCGATGACCTCATCGCAAGGAATGCGGCTTTCCACCCCTGCCAAGCCGATATCGGCTGATGAGAAGGCAATCGACGTGCCGATCACATTCCGTTTAATGCAGGGGACTTCCACCAATCCGGCAACCGGATCGCAAACCAATCCCAGCATCGACTTCAGGGCAATGGATGCCGCATGAATGGCCTGACCAGGGGTTCCACCCTTAAGTTCCACAATCGCGGCAGCGGCCATCGCGGTGGCCGAACCAACCTCCGCCTGACATCCGCCCGCTGCACCGGCGATAAAAGCGCGATTCGCAATGACATAGCCGATCGCACTAGCGGTAAACAGCCCCATTACCAACTGTTCATATGTGAAGTCGCCATTTTCATAGAGGGAAAATAAGCAACCGGGCAAAATTCCCGCCGATCCTGCTGTCGGGGTCGCCACAATGACACCCATGCGTGCATTGCTTTCCGAGGTGGCAAACGCGAATCGCATGGCATCTGCAATATAAGGACCGCTGAGAACATCTTCCTTTTTTTGATATTGCCCCATCAAGTAAGCATCTCCACCGGAAATGCCGCTTGGTGCCGTCGACCGATCGGATACCCCTTGATCTACTGCCTCTTTCATTTTGCTTAAGCGTTCTTTCATCATCTGTATGATCGCCTCACGAGGCCGGTTAGACTTCGAGGTTTCGATGTCCAGCATGATTTCCGCTATACTTTTTTTCTCTCGTTCGCAATGGTTGAGCAATTCTTTCATTGATTGGATATCCATGTCGTATCTTCCTCGCAAACTAAGAATAAATAAGATCCCGTTTATATTCCCTCAACCGTCCCAAATCATAGGGGGCATTGAGCGGAATATCGACGCTAAAGCCATTAATATGAAAGATTTTTGATATCCCGCCGCCTAAGGAAACCCCGCCGATCGTTTCAGTTACCCCATTTTTTTCTGCCTGAATGAGGACCGTATTCGGATGATCATAATAAGGGCACTCATTTTCTAACACATATTGAATCTCCAAGCCCTGTTGCCCCGCCATTTCCACGGCATGCCGAATCCGAACATCGTCCGTATCCATTCCAATCAATCCACCTATGATCGCTTTATCCGTTCCATGACCTTTATGCGTCTCAGCGAATGAATCATAGAAAACGATGGTTGCCTTTTCAGGGGAACCTTCCAGGAAGTCATAGACAAACTTTCCGATCGATACAACGCCTGCTGTATGGGAACTCGACGGTCCGACCATAATGGGCCCAATAATATCAAAACAGCTGTTGTATAACATAGATCTAATGCCTCCCTCTCTTATCTAAATTAAAGACTTTTACGAGATTCGCACGCGTTCGTATAGGGGATAAGCTTCACATAATTGTTGAATAGTCCCTCTATGTTTCCTGACTGCCTCGGCATCCCCTTTGGTTTTTAGAACGGCTGCTATAATTTGAGCGATAGTGACCATGTCTTCTTCTTTCATGCCGCGAGAGGTGATGGCCGCCGTTCCGATTCGAATGCCGCTTGTGACAAAGGGGCTTGCCGGATCATAGGGAATCGTATTCTTATTGACGGTAATGCCCGCTTCTTCCAATAAATGTTCCGCTTCTTTTCCCGTTAGCCCCCATGGACGAACATCGATCATCAGCAAGTGATTATCGGTTCCGCCGGAAACCAGAACAGCTTCTTCCGCCTTAAGGGTTTCCGCTAGAACAGAGGCATTTCTCACCACTTGGGCCGCATAATCCTTGAAACTCGGTTGCAATGCTTCTTTAAACGAAACCGCCTTGGCAGCGATGACATGCATAAGCGGTCCACCTTGCAGCCCTGGGAAAATCGATTTGTTGATCCCCTTGATGATTTCTTCATCATTCGTCAGCACAATGCCGCCGCGTGGCCCACGCAAGGTTTTATGGGTGGTACTCGTCACCACGTCTGAATACGGAAGTGGAGACGGATGCAGACCTGCAGCCACTAGACCAGCAATATGAGCCATATCCACCATCAAACGAGCGCCTACCTTGTCAGCAATCTTTTTAAACCTGTCGAAATCAATCACACGCGGATATGCGCTAGCCCCGGCTATGATTAATTTAGGCTGTTCGCGTAGAGCGATCGCTTCCAGTTCATCGTAATCAATGAGATGAGTGTCCTCTCTAACCCCGTAAGCCACCACATCAAACCACTTTCCGGAAATGCTGACAGGACTTCCATGGGTTAAATGACCACCGTGGGACAAGTTCATGCCCATAATTTTATCTCCAGGATTAAGCAGTGAATAATAGACAGCCGTATTCGCCTGTGCGCCGGAATGAGGCTGTACATTGGCATACTTCGCTCCAAATAATTGGGTTAACCGTTCGATCGCCAGCCTTTCAACCACATCAACAAATTCGCAGCCTCCATAATATCGCTTGCCAGGATACCCTTCCGCATACTTGTTCGTAAGAACCGATCCCATGGCATCCATGACTTCCTGACTGACGAAATTTTCCGAGGCAATCAATTCCAATGTGGTATTCTGTCTTTTTCTTTCATTTTCAATCGCTTCATAAATTTCATGGTCATGAATCTGCAAACTCATCCAAACAGCCTCCTTCATCCTTTTGACAAGAACACCAGTTCTGTACCTTCCCGAAAAAAGACAGAGGAAAGGTAAAATCAATAAATATACTTTTACCCTTCCTCTGTCCTTTGACCTGAGAGATTAGCTCTTGCGTAGCCGTCCTGTATCATTAAGACTTCTATCAAGAACCTTCCCCTTTGGTGGCTCATCGCTCTCTCCAGAGGCGCGTCCCATTGCAGTACTTTTACCTGAGAGTTTAGTTCCTAAGGCTTTTTAGGACTTGCTCCTTCGGTGCTGACCTTGCCGGTTCAGTCTCTCCCACAATCATCATCCGCCATATTATAAAGTTGAAATCTAACCCATTACTTATCTTTCCCAGCACAAAAAAGGACAGAGGAAAGATAGATGTAACTTACATTCTACCCTTCCTCTGTCCTTTTACCTGAGAGTTTAGTTCCTGTGTACAAGAACCTTCCCCTTTGGTGGCCCAATAGCTCTCTCCAGAGGTGCGTCCTATTGCGGTCCTTTTACCTGAGAGTTTATATCCTAAGGTTTTTTAGGACTTGCTCCTTCGGTGCTGAACAAACCGTCCAGTCTCTCCCGCAATATTCAATCGCTTTATTAAATTTGGACATTCATTAATTATATAATAATTCACAGTCACGATGTTGTCAAGTTTTTTGTGGCATTTAACCTTCTCTTTTCTTTTCCAAAAATGATTCCAAAGAGACCTCTTCAAGAAATTCCTTTGTTCCGTCCGCCAAGTATTGATAAGATTGAATGCTACCGGAATAAACATTGAGTGCCCATTGGATACCGCATTCACTGCAGTACCATTTCCAGCTATTGTAACCAAAAACGCGATGCTGTTTTTTATTGGAACAAAATCGTACCGATCGTACATTCTCTTGATCAAGCATTTTTAATTCTCTCATGGCCATTTTTTCTCCAATTGAATGTATAGATTAGGTTTTATCATGGATGTGAAGGAGAGTTTTTCGCCTTCACATCCCATCCCCCCAAAGCTGCGTTACCACCCGCGCACAGCCATCCGCTCATTTGCCAGAAGACTTGATATCTCGATTCCTTTCATAGCCGTTCCTAGGTTCTTAGATAATTGCCCAATCAATTCATAATCCTGATAATGAGTGGTCGCCTCGACAATGGCTTTGGCAAACCTCTCCGGATTGTCTGATTTAAAGATCCCAGATCCCACAAAGACACCATCCGATCCCAAATGCATCATCAACGCAGCATCTGCAGGAGTAGCCACTCCACCTGCCGCAAAGTTCACAACAGGCAGTTTCCCATGTTGATGCACAAACTCTAACAACTCATAAGGTGCCCCTAGATTTTTTGCTTCTGCCATTAACTCGTCATAGGACATAGCCTGTACTTTTCGAATCTGACTTTGTATCATCCGTTGGTGACGTACAGCCTCTACAATATTACCAGTACCGGGCTCCCCTTTGGTCCTAATCATCGATGCCCCTTCACCAATTCTTCGCAAAGCTTCTCCTAAATCCCGGGCCCCGCACACAAAAGGAACCGTAAACTCTTTTTTATTAATATGAAACACTTCATCTGCCGGAGTTAATACTTCACTTTCGTCTATATAATCTACTCCTAGGGCTTCAAGAACTTTGGCTTCAACGATATGTCCAATCCTTGCTTTAGCCATGACCGGAATCGAAACCGCCTTCATGACTTCTTCTATAATACTGGGATCAGCCATGCGAGCTACACCACCCATGGCACGGATATCAGATGGTACTCGCTCTAATGCCATAACAGCCACAGCACCAGCATTCTCAGCGATTTTCGCTTGCTCAGCATTAACAACATCCATAATTACTCCGCCCTTTTGCATTTCCGCCATTCCCCGTTTTACATCCAACGTTCCCGTTTTCATCATTCATGACCTCCTAAATATACTGGTGAAATCCACTCCCACACCTCTATTAATTTTAAAAATCTACTTTCATCATATAGTCTCCTGAATGGATGGCGCCTAACTTTTGCTTATCTGATGAATCGCCTCGCCAAGCGCTCCTTCGGCAGCTTCCATCACGATTTCCCCTAAGCTTGGATGAGCATGAATCGTATGAGCGATATCTTCTAAAGAATTTCCCGCCTCTATGGCCAGGGCCACCTCCGCAATGAGATTAGAAGCTTCTGGTCCCACGATTTGCGCCCCCAGCACCAAACCCGTTTCCTTGTCGCCAACGATTTTAACAAACCCATCGCCTGCATGCTGGGATAAGGCGCGGCCATTGGCCGCATAAGGAAATTTCCCTATTGTTATGGATAACCCCTGATCCTTCGCTTGAGTCTCATTGCATCCTACACTGGCTATTTCAGGATCGGAGAACACAACGGCAGGAATCGCTTTATAATCGACAACGCTATCTTTTCCTGCAATGGCCTCGGCGGCTACTTTTCCTTCATACGAAGCTTTGTGCGCTAACGCCGGTCCTTCTACAATATCGCCAATCGCATAAATATGAGGAATGCTCGTCCTGCACTGCTGATCGACTTCAATCAACCCGCGTTGCGTTGTTTTCAATTGAATGGCTTCAAGCCCTAATTGATCAATATTTGGCCGACGACCCACTGTAACTAACAAGTAATCCGCAGTTACTTTCCTCTCTTCTCCTTTTGCGGTAAAGGTAACCGTCACTTCGGAATCCGTCTGTTCCGCACTTTGAGCGATGGCCTGGGTGAACACTTGGACTCCAAGTTTTTTCAAGCTTCGCCCCAAAAAACGGGACATTTCTTTTTCAAATCCCGGCAAGATCGAGTCGGCTCCTTCCAGAATCGTCACTTCGGTCCCGAATTTTGCGTAGGTTTGACCTAATTCAATCCCAATATAACCTCCTCCTATCACAACCAGACGCCTAGGAATCTCTTGAAGGTCAAGCGCTTCGGTGGAAGATAGGATCCTTCCTCCATAAGGAAAAGCTTTCAATTCAACAGGCCGAGAACCTGTGGCTATTATGCAATGATTGAACCGATAAACCTTTGCCTCATCGCCATGGGTTACTTTCACTTCATTTTCAGCGACAAAAGATGCCTCCCCGACTATTTTTTGAATGCGATTTCCTTTCAATAAAGAACTAACACCATTCGTCAGTTTGTTTACTACACTTTTTTTCCATTCCTGGACCTTGGTGAAGTCGATTTGAACCCCGTCTGCTTTGATTCCAAGTTCAGCCGAATCGCTTACCATTTCATAACGGTGCGCTGCTGAGATCAGTGCCTTCGAAGGAATACACCCCCGATTTAAGCAGACACCGCCAACTGTATCTTTTTCTACGATAGTTACGCTTTTTCCGAGTTGAGAAGCCCGAATAGCTGCCACATAACCACCTGGACCTGAACCAATGACAAGTACATCGACTCCTATTACCGATTTTCCTGTAGTCATATCATTAACCTCCATTATGAACCGACCCTAGGTCGTTAGCTGGTATATTCCATTTGAATCACAGGTAAAAACGTCTTCCGAACTTTTGATGGTAAACCCCTTAGAAGCCTCAAAATCTAGTAACAGATCTTCACCCAAATATTTTTTTGTAAAATGATCAATAAAAAAAGGGATATTTCCCTCCATAATGGACGAATCATTTCTCCTCTGTTCATCTATGATCAGCTTTACCGTGAAATTCCACGAACAGCATCCCGATAACTCCGCATCAAGACGTAAAGCCATACCGTCCGGAAACTTCAGCTTTTGCAACTCGAATCGTGCCGCTTCTGTTAGACTTAATTTCATAAACTTCCCCCCCTCTTCCCTACTTTCCCCCAAACACAAAAAGGACAGAGGAAAAGTAGAATATAAATATTCTACCTTTCCTCTGTCCTTTTACCTGAGAGTTTAACTTCTCATCATTGACAAGAAGCATCCCCTTTGGTGGCTCATCGCTCTCTCCAGAGGCGCGTCCAATTGTGGTACTCTTTACCTGAGAGATTCAATCCCAAGGTTTTTTTTGGGGACTTGCTCCTTCGGTGCTGAACAACAAACCATTCAGTCTCTCCCACAATCATCATCCGCAAATATGCAATTCGTATTATAGAAATCATCTTACCCTCATAATACATTTTCGTCAACCATTTTTCGTTATAGAAAGTTCACCAGAGATAAGAAGCATAGAGAACATAGAAAATCCTAGTTCCCCATGCTTTTCTACTTTGAAATGTTGTTAACTCACTTTCGCTTCGATTTCCGCTGATTCGGGGTTAACCTTACTTGTAGCCAGACTTACCGCAAACATGACGATAACATTAATGAACAAGGCTATAATACCGATGTTTAGATCTTGAATCGTCTGCGGCAAAGAAGGGAATAACGTACCAAGTGTTGTACTGGTTATCGTTGTGTAAGCCACCGTTGCTACACCTGTCATAATGCCCGCAAAAGCAGCCTGTTTGGAAACGGGGTTATTCTTTAAAAGGCTGCAAACCAAGGATGGGAACAATTGAGTGACTAAGCTATATCCCATCAAAAGCAGTGTTACAATGGCACTTCCCCCTTGCAGGGTGAAAACCAAAACAATGAGAGATATCACAGGAACTAATCCTCTGGCCAGTTTTGCAATTTCCTGATCCGTTGCGGTCGGCACAAAGACTTGGTAAACATTTTTGGTTAATAAAGTAGAAGCGGTCATCAAAATCATGGAACCAGGCACTAAAGCCGTCAGTAAGCCTGCTGCCCCGATGATTCCTACAAACCATGGGTCAAAGGTTTGAATGGAAAGTCGCAGTAAAGCAAGATCGGCATCCGGCCCCTTCAAATCGGGAACTTGAAATATAGCAGCAAAACCGACAAAGAAAACAAATAACAGAACCAACTGGTACAAGGGCATCATGATCGCATTTTTTCGGAACGAATTCTCATTTTTGGAAGAATAAATGGCACCATAGCAATGCGGCCACATCCAAGCACCAAGAGCGACCAAGAGGACGGTGGATATAAACCAGGATACTCCTTGTCCTTTATCGGGAAGAGTCAGAAAACCCGGCTTAGCAGCATCAATGGCTTCAAACATCGGTTGAATACCCCCATAATAATGGAAGGGAAAATAAATACCGATGAATAAAACAACAGCAAGAATCATGAAATCTTTTACAATAGCCGTCCAGGCCGAACCATGAATCCCCGAAATCATGACGTAGACGGTTACACTAATCACACCAATCCAAACCGCAAGGGTTGGAGATATCGAACCATACGAGGCTTCAGATACAATAATCCCTAATCCCTTAAATTGAAGGACAAGATAAGGAATCAAAGCAACCACGCCAACCAAGGATACTACTACACCCAAAAAGGGACTGTTGTATTTCTTTACGAAAAGATCGGATTGTGACATCAGGTTATGTTCTTTAGCATATCTCCAGATTGGGGGAAGCAAATAATACGAAACGATGTATACGAGCGCCCCGTAACCGAGAATATAGAAAGTCGGCCCACCTTTTCCGTAAGCCCATCCGCTTGCTCCTAAAAAAGTAAAAGTTGTATAAATCTCTCCAGCCAGAAGAAGGAAAACAAAGAAGGAGCCAAACCCCCTTCCCCCTACCGTCCACTGCTCCAAATTCATAGCCTTTCCCTGTTTCGCTTTAATCCCTAAATAAAGGGAAAGAACCAAGAAACCAATAATGATGATAAGAGCAAAATTCATGATCAATCACTCTCCTTGGTTGCTGGATCCAACTTATAAACCAATGCCATGAGTCCCGATGACAAAATCAGCCATAGGACAATCCAGAAAAGGATAAATGGCATACCTAGGACATAGGGAGTAACCTTATTGGCAAAGGGGATTCCCCCAAGAATCCCGATAAAGGGGATTAGAGACAATAAGTGAATGAGTTTCACGTGTAGCCCTCCTCGTACAGTTTATTGTGCATCTAAAAGCTTAAATGCCGAATTTACAAACAGCTTTACACCTATTTCGAGAGAGTCTTCATCCACCGTAAACTTCGGATGATGATGCGGATAAATTATTCCTTTTTCCCGGTTTCCGGCTCCCACAAAAATAAAGCAACCCGGTACCTCATTCGCAAAGGCGGAGAAATCTTCGCTCCCCATCATCGGAGGGATCTTTAGTAACGTATCTTCTCCCCATACGTCAAGAATGGTTTCCTCAATCAAATTTGTCACTTTATCATCATTGATTACAGGGCTATAGCCACGCTGATAATCAAACTGATAGGAAGCTCCATGGGCTTCGGTGATCCCTTTTATTATTTTTTCCATTAGCTCTGGTACATGATCGCGAAGTTTCGGATTGAAGCTGCGAACTGAGCCACCCAAAGTCACTGTATCCGGAATGACATTGAGAGCATCTCCGCCGTGAAATGATGTCACGGATAATACGAACTTTTCCATCGGATCGCAATTTCTGGATGCAATATGCTGCAAATTGCTTACAACTTGCGCACCAATGGCAATCGGATCGATGGTATCATTCGGCATCGAAGAGTGGCCTCCTTTTCCTTGAATCCTAATACTGAATGTATCGTTAGCAGAGGTCATCGTACCGTATCCAATCCCGATTTTCCCAAAAGGCACCGTAGACATCAAATGAATACCAAAAACCCTGTCTACGCCCTCCATGACCCCTTCTTTGACCATTTCTTGGGCTCCTCCAGGAGGCAGTTCCTCCGCATGCTGAAAAATAAATCGAATTTCTCCCTTTATTTGGTCCTTCCAGTGACTTAGGATCTTAGCCGCCCCAAGTAGCATGGCCGTATGTCCGTCATGACCGCACGCATGCATAATCCCAGGATTTTGAGAGGCAAAAGGAAATTCATTTTCCTCTTGAATGGGAAGAGCATCCATGTCAGCACGCATAGCCAAAACTTTTCCCGGTTCCCGGCCAAGCAGGCGGGCAACCACACTAGTTCTCGTTGGACGAGAAAGTTCCAGATTTCCGAAGGATTGCAGCGTTTCATATACAAACTGAGAGGTCTTTTCTTCCTGAAAGGATAATTCCGGGTACTGATGAAGGTACCTTCGCCATGCAATAACGTCATCCTTAACCATTTCGAGCTTTTCATTCAATAATCCTGACTTCATGATTCTCCCTCCACATTTTTGTTTGTCTTTATTTAATGAATAATTAAAGATATTGTCTTAAATTATTCTATATCATGAAAACGCTTATTTCAATCCTTTTTTCCAAATTCAAAAATGTATAAAAAATAAGCACCCAAAATTGGATGCTTATTTCAATCGATAAATTTTACTTGGTCTTCCACGAGTGGCGTGGGACTCCTCGCCGATACACTCGGCTAAATCCACTCTGCACAAATCGGTCATGATGCGGTTGGCATGGCGTTCTGTCATGTGAAGATGGGTAGCCAAATCTTTTATAGTAAAACCGCTCCAGCCCATCCTACGGATTAAAGCGTCTAGCTTATTAAAAGTCTTGGCGCTAATATTCCCCTTCTTTAGCTTTTCAAACAAAGATTGATCATCCGTTCGAGCGGAATAGACCAGTTTTTCCTCCTGACCTGCTGATTCGATCACCATTCCGTTTTCCTGCACAATAATAATTCCCCGTTCCGGCTTTTCCTTGGACTGTTGTATGGCATAATGTGCGTTCACTTCCGCAGCAAGAACGGTCTCACCAAATCCGATCCCCACCGCTACCGTGGTATCGGCTTCCATGGACATCTGGCGAATGGTGTTCTGGAGCACCGGAATTTCTCGTTCGATAGCTCCCCGTGAACTGAAGATGACATAGCGGCCGTTTCCCCTATCCGAAAAAGACCCGTCCAATTTTTCACAGAGGTGCAGAAGGGTATCTTTCAACCGCAGCTCCAAATGCTGCAGATAATAAGGAGTCTTGGCCTTCTGAAAAATCTGGTCAAAATGTTCGATTTCAATCATTTCGACTCCAATCTGCGTGTCCTTAAAATAAGAAGTCCTCATTTTTTCAGCCAGGATATCTAGAGTCTGGCGCGTCGTCGACCGACTAGTCGTAATCCAAGCGGCAGGGACTCCGGCTTCTTTTAACGCCTCACTAATGGAGGGAAGACAAGTTAAAGCGCCTTGGATCTTTCCTCGTTTCCACAAATCGAGGTGGTAAGACACCAATTCCTCCGTTGAACTATGACTATCAAAGGGTTTTACGTGAATGTCACGAGGCGGCCTTTCCAATTGATGCAGTACTTCATCTATGGGATACATCTCCATGGGATAATCGATGCTCACGCTGTTCAATGTTTCCCTCAGTTCATATGCCAAATCCAATAAGGCTTTGTAGAGTCCCGATTCCATTGCTGGTATATAAACCAAATCCTCATCTGAGTCCAATGCATCTTTCGCCAATAAATACGGAATAGGACCTGAAAAAAGCCATGTATCCACTTGATGATTGCATTCCAAGACTAATGATTTTATCTCTGCATGATCTTTAAAGGGATAAGGAATAAATTCCATCCCTTGGTTAAATTCCTTAGCTACATCCAAAATTCGATCTACAGATCGTTGAGGTCCAACCACCCCTACTCTATACATCCCTCATTCCTACTCTCTTCATCCTTATTTATAGATTATTTTATACTCTTTGATTGGCAGAACTCCAGTCTTTTCATCCATAATAAAAACCCTCTGCCAAAGCTTGGGAGAGGGTGGTCTTCAATTATATTTTTAGCGGTTGATTATTTTCCATTCCTGCAGGCGGCTGAACTTCTTCCGGAATCCCCGGAACGTAGGGCTTTCCTTCGGTGCTTCGCCGAAATTCTTCTTTTGCTTTATCTAAAATATGATCTTTATTCATGAGAAGATCATAGGCGGTTAAAGCCATTGTTTTGGCTGCCAAATGCATGCCTTTGAAGCCGATCGAGGAACCGAATGAGGAAGTGGCCTGCCAAGTATGAAATTCTACACCCTTTGGCGCACAAGTTGTCATGATTTGCCCTAGTGGTATCATCCAGCTGACATCACCGACATCGGATGAACCTCCCATGGATTTACCATATAATGACTTGTCATTAAAAGGGATGACCGGAAGCAGGTCCCCTATTTCCGAAAGGAGTGCCGGATTGTCCGGATGGATGGTACTCACTAGATTTCGTGCGAATTCCTGTTCCTCTTCACTGAATGGCAACGGACTGGCGATTTCCATATTTTCATACATCAGATCATTTAACGCTTCATTGGGCAGGGTCTGATATATGTTTGCTAATATTTCTGAGGTTACGCTCGTTTCCGTCATAAGGGCAGCTCCCTGGGCTATTTTTTGTACTCTTCGCAGCATATCTTCTGTCTGCTTTTTTGTCGCTGCTCTAAGGTAATACCAAACGCTCGCATCCTCCGGTACTACATTGGGAGCAAGTCCTCCGTTGGTAATCACATAATGAATACGGGAACCATCCAGTACATGCTCCCGAAGATAGTTTGCCCCCACATTCATCAGCTCAACGGCATCCAACGCACTTCTCCCTGCATGGGGGGATTGTCCAGCATGTGCCGGAATTCCTTTAAAATGAAATTTAATCGATACTAAGGCTTGCATACTCATATTCACTGGAATATTGGATGTACCCGGGTGCCAGGTTAAAGCACAGTCCAAATCATCAAAGACACCTGCTCTGGCCATATAGCTTTTGCCTGACAGTACTTCTTCGGCTGGGCAACCGTAATAGCGAATCGTTCCACCCCGTTTTTCTTCATCCATCACCTTCTTTAAGGCAATAACCGCTTCGACCCCCGCTGTTCCAAGCAAATTATGCCCGCATCCATGACCATGACCTTGGGGAATAATAGGTTCGTGAACCACACCAACGGTTTGAGAAAGCCCAGGCAGTGCATCATATTCACCTAATATACCAATAATGGGTCTACCTGAGCCATATTCAGCGACAAAGGCAGTAGAGATTCCCGCAATTGGCGCTTGAATGCGAAAACCCTCGTCCTTTAGTCTGGCAATCTGTAAATCGCAAGCATATTTTTCTTCATAGGCTAATTGGGGATTCTCCCAAATCTTTTTAGCCATATCAGTAAACTCTAACTGTTGACTATCAATTAATTGTAATAGATTTTGTTTACTCATGATCTCCTCCATATATTAAGGTTTATCCGCTTTTCTTTTGACCCTTGATTTTTTCCAAAAGCATACAAACTACGACCGTTCCAAGGATACACACAAAGGTTTGAAAAGCACGCGGTACCGGGCCAAGATTAACGAATAGTCCAAAGGCGATTCCAATGATTCCCCAAACCGGTTTTTGTATGGCAAATTGCGCGATGACGGCCCCAAATATGGCAGGAAGGACAAATTTGAATGCACTAGCCACCGATTCCGGCAAGACGGACAGCAGGTAAGAGCCTCCCAGGATAACGAATAGCAGGATTACCGCATTCGTAATGGAGGCAGCAGCGATGGCCAGTGTCGCGGTAATTTCACCTTTTTTCGTTCCAGGTTCTGCACCCACAACGCTTTGGGCGACGGAAGCACAAGGAAGGCACATGTTTCCTATATTACCTGTTAAAAAGCCCAGATAGGTCCCGGAAACACCTAGGATGGGATAATAACTGACCGGTTCAACGACCCAGACAATAGCAATAATAGAGGCATAAGCAGCAAACCCGGAAAGAATGGTTGTCCAACCAGGATGGTAGCCAAGTACAAAGGAAAGGTAAAGAGGCACCATTAACGTCAGAAGGATAACGGACCAGATCGTCAAACGACCCCAAAAATGGGATTTCTCATGAAAAGTCTCAAAATCTATTTCTTTCCCCGCAACACGTTCACTAATATTTAAATTTTTCCCTGCAGTCTCCATTGACATGATATCTTCCCTACCCTTCCCATTAAGATATGAAGTAACCTATGGATAACCCTACAACGACAACGAATCCAAGCGACCATTCTTTTAACCAGTTTAATTTAAGCTTATTGGCAACCGACATAATGATCGGCATGACGATAAATGCAACCACTAACACAATGGACTGTTCGATCCCTTTCACCATTTCGCTGCCTCCCAGATAGCTAAAGGCTCCTATCATGGCTGTGATAGAGATCAATTTTAAAACGGTTACATTTCTGCTATTAGAAGCAGCTTTTTCCTGTATTCTCCCAAGAGATTTGGTGAATAGGGCTGTGAATAACAGCCAACCCATTCCGCCAAGACACATCACCCAAACAGCTGTAGTAAAAGCCTGTGCCGTAAAGTCAGGAGATCCCAAATCTACTCCGGCTGCCTTGGCACCGAGACTAGCACCTACCGTTTCTATAGCAGCAGAGCCAATAATGGCAATTCGCATTAAGGTCATCGGGTCTCCGATTAATGTCATGAGGGAAATAGCTACAAATACAATGGCCAGAGTAGGGCCTAAAGAGCTAATCGCCCCCGCTCTAATGGCGGATCGAACCTCCGCGGAGGTCATTCCGACGGATGAACTGGTCTTTACACAAAGTCTGATAAATGTGACGGCCTGAAATATAACGACACCAACGACAAGTAATGCGAACATCCAGAGCGGAAAGCTATTTGCCAATTGCATGACTTGTTCCATATTTTTTCCCCCTTTTGATTATTTAATAAATATTATAAAATATTATACAATTAACTCAATGTGCAATTAAACAGCGTTTAAGCGTTTCCAATGTTGAAAACAACAACGAAGGAGGATGGATCATGGATCGGAACCAAGAGCTCTTTGAGTATATGGACAAGAAATTATCCAACAATCCTTTTCAGATTTGGGTTTGTCAACCGCAAAATACAGAGCCTGGATTAGTTTATACGAAAGGGATCGAGCTCCAAGCCCTTTCCCCTCTTCCTACCCGAAAAGCGGAAGAAAAATTTAGCTTCGTCGAGAATGAGGATAAAAGCATTCTTTCTCTCTTTTATCCTGAAAATTATCAAGTCGTCCTCTGTATTTTTAATAATAAGATCGATCTTCAGCAGGAAGATTTTGAGCATTTTCATCTCCTTTTTTCCCTTATTGTTGCCCAGGAAGAGATCGAGAGAAAAGGGAAGGAATTGGTGAGTATGGTAGAAAGTATTCGCTCGATCACTTCCTCCCTGGACGTGAATGAGTTACTCACAAAAATGATAACCAACGCCCTTGCGGTCATTCCTACTGCACATGCCGGCTTTCTGCAGCTGTATGACGTTGAAACGGACTATTTGATCCCTAAGACCGCTGTTGGATTCAGCGAAGATATCTATTCTTTTAAAATAAAGGTTGGAGAGTCTATTACAGGAAAGGTTTTTCAAGATGGCTGCTCCAGACTTTATAATTCCCGAACGGAAATTTATCAGGACATGAGCAATATTTCTCAAGACAATTTTCTGTACCTTCACAGTAACGAAAACTCCAACAGAGTGAATGCTTTAGCCTCGGTTCCCGTTTCTCTAGGCGAAAAGCGGATTGGCGTCCTGACGGTTCATCAATATGAAGGAAAACTGACGAAACATGATTTACATTTGCTGCAGGCTTTTGCCGATCAAGCGGCCATTGCGATACAAAATGCTCAGCTTCATAGCGAAGTGAATAAAAGGCTGGAGGAAGTTACCCATTTAACGAATCAATTAAAGGAAAAAAATCATTTCCTTTTAAAACGCAATGAAATACATGATACCCTAACTGAACTCTCCTTATATAATCAAGGCGGCGAAGTTATCCTTGCTGAAATGGCCAGAATGATGGACCGAACGGTATTATTCTTTGATGCGCTAGAAATGGAATACTATCCTAAGCATCAAAACCGGTATCCGCCATTCAGCTTAGATGAAATCTCCAGAATCTCATTCAACAGGAGGAAACCGGTATATATCGACATAATCGAAAATACGACCCAATGTTTTTATATTTACCCTATCTTTACGGGTACCGTCTTTTTAGGCTGTATCATCACTCCGTTGATTACGCCACTTTCCCGACTGGATCGGATCACCATCGAACAAGGGAGTTCCATACTTGCTTTAGAGTTAGTAAAAAAACGAACGCAAGCCGAGGTCTACTATAAGAAAACACATGAAATGTTTAATGAACTAATCCAAACCACTGACCATGAACACTTATTAATCAAAGGCAAAGAACTCGGGCTTCACGCGTCTTCCTTATTCATGGTGGCTGTATTTGAAATTACTTCCTATCAAGATTTGCAAACCCTTGGAGCGGACAGCTACAGACTAGCCTATCAAATCAAAAAAGGAGTACCTCTGAAAGACAGTCTCATCATTGGATATCACAATAAAGTAACCTTGGTGTTCTCATTGAAGGATCATAGCCAATTAGCAGAGACGTTGAAGAATATAGGATTCATTATCAAGGAGTGGACGAACCGGGACAATTCGCCCTTGCGGGTAGGGGTAAGTAATCCGCATGAGGGGATTCTGCATATAGCCAAGAGCTGCGATGAAGCAAGCAAAGTCCTTTTTTATTTGGAAAGTCGTAATCGGTTAGGCATGATGAGATATGAAGAGATTGGCATCAATCGATTGTTTTTGAACCAGCAACCCAATGAAATCCAACACTTTACTCAAGAAATTCTTGCACCATTGAGAAGCGAAAAGGCGATAAGCAATGACTTGGAAAGAACCTTGTTCACCTACATTCATTCGAACAGGTCTAACGTTCAAACGGCCGAGAAACTTCATATCCACACCAACACACTCTACCAGCGAATCAAAAAAATAGAAGAATTGCTGAAACTTAATTTTGATGATCCTGATGATTGGCTGAAAATTCTCTTAGCCTTCCATTTGCGGGAAACCTTTGAATATTCTTCTCCATAGTGCAGCTTTCCGACAATCGTAAAATAGAGTTGCGTACTTAACAAAAGAAGTGGAGCTGTCTCCACTTCTTTTTTATGCGAATACCTCACCCATAACCAAAATGAAGTTAATTGAACTATTTACGATAAATGCTTTAACCCGCTTTGTTTGCCTTATGATTTGCATCAAGAAGATGGAATGAAAGTCTAGAAGCTCGCCTCTCAATCTTGAAGAAAAGGCACTGTTAATAGTTATCCAGTTAATACCTAAATTGAGTAGTACTTCCGACTCTGCTCTATTTAGGTATTTTTTTCATTATATTGTTTTATTACGATTTTACTTTTACTTTCATCAAGACCGTTTCGCTTTTTACCGGTGCACTTGGGGATTCAAAATCAATTTGTTCAATTCGCTCGGAATTCGTAATTATCATCGGGGTAATAGTGCTAGCCGCTTTTTCTTTCACTAATTCTATGGAAAAGTCAATTAAAGGCTGCCCTACTTTCACACGATCTCCCGCCTTAACGCGGGCGGTAAATCCTTCACCATCCATCGATACGGTATCAATCCCAATATGAATTAAGACTTCCAATCCGCTTTCCGAAAGAATACCAACCGCATGTTTTGTCGGGAATATCTGAATAATCTCGCCATTCACTGGAGAAGTAACCTTCCCTTCAAACGGTTCAATTGCAATTCCTTCCCCCAACATCTTCTGGGCAAAAGTCGGATCCGGCACTTCTTGAAGGTTTAGGACTTTTCCGCTAAGGGGAGAAAAAAGGACCTCTTCTTTTTTTCTATCTCTTACACCGAATAATTTTTTAAACATGCTCTTCCTCCCCATTCATTTTCTATTTAACATAAAAAGCTACGGATTCATAAGGGCGCAAGGTTAATTGATGGATATTATTTTCCGTGCCGGTATAATTGGAAATCAAGATACGGGATTCCCCATGCAGATGGACATTCCCTGGCAATGCAAATGATGTCTTCCTACCGTAGAAATTATTGATAACTAGAAGCGTTTCATTCTTAAATCGGCGAAGATAAGCAAAAATCATGGGATCGTCTTCTAAAATGAATTCAAAATCTCCATAAGCAATAATGTCGTATTCTTTTCGCAATTGGATAAGCTTTTGGTAATGATAGAAAACCGAATCAATATCCTGTAAAGCTTGCTCTGCATTGATTTCATCGTAGTTGGGAGCAACGCGGATCCACGGAGTTCCGTCCGTAAAGCCCGCATTCCTTTTGCTATTCCATTGCATTGGCGTCCGGGAATTATCGCGCGACTTTTGCTTGAGAACGGCCATGATCTCGTGCTCGGACTTTCCCGTAGCCTTTAGGATTTCATAAGCATTAATGGATTCAACGTCACGATAATCGGTAATGCTGTCAAAATGGGGATTCGTCATGCCGATTTCTTCACCCTGATAAATGTAGGGCGTACCCTGGAGCATATGGAGCGCAGTAGCCAGCATTTTTGCCGATTCGCGATGGTATTCACGGTCGTTGCCGAAACGCGACACTGCTCGGGGTTGATCGTGATTGCACCAGAACAGCGCGTTCCAGCCTCCCCCCGCTTGCATCCCGTATTGCCAATCACTCATGATTTTCTTTAACCGCATAAAATCAAAATCGGCTGCCGCCCATTTTTCCCCGTTCGGATAGTCCACTTTCAGATGATGAAAGCTGAATGTCATGCTCAGCTCTTGTTCTTCCCGATTAGAATACTTCACACAGTTTTCAATCGTGGTTGAAGACATTTCTCCAACAGTAAGAAAATCCGGATTGCGGGAAAACACCTTCTCATTCATTTCCTTCAGGAACTCATGAACGCGCGGCCCGTCGGTATAAAATTTCCGGCCGTCATCCGTTGGCGTATCGAGTGAATCGTTCGGAAAGCGCTGATCCTTTGAGATCAGATTAATGACGTCTAACCGGAATCCGTCCACGCCTTTGGCAAGCCAAAAATTCATCATCTCATAGATTCGGTCACGCAGTTCAGTGTTCTCCCAATTCAAGTCCGCTTGCGTCACATCAAACAAATGGAGATAGTATTGCCCAGTTTGCTCGTCATACTGCCAAGCATTGCCGCCGAACTTCGACCGCCAGTTGTTGGGTTCGGCGCCATCCACCGGGTCCTTCCAGATGTAGAAGTTCCGGTAAGGAGAATCTTTGGACTGAGATGCTTCCCGAAACCATTCATGATCCGTGGACGTATGGTTCACCACGATATCCATAATGATTTTCATGCCCTTGCCATGCGCTTCTTCCAGCAGCTTTTCGAACGTTTCCATCGTCCCATATTCAGGGAAGATACGGTAATAATCACTGATATCGTAGCCATTGTCCCTTTGCGGAGAGACATAGATGGGAGTGAGCCAGATGACATCTACCCCCAGCGTCTTCAAGTAATCCAATTTGTCGATGATTCCTTGGAGATCCCCTGTTCCATTTCCCGTCGAATCCTTGAAGCTTTTGGGATAAATTTGATAAACGACTGATTTCTTCCACCATGGTTGTTTCATTTTTTATGCCACCTTTTTCTCTTCACTCTTTGATCGTCCAATCTTCCCTCGTCCTTTCCCCCAAAGGAGTGTCAGAACGAAAGGAACCAGAATCGCAATTGTCATCCCTATAAAGAATACTCCCCACTTTTGCGGCAGGATCGATAGGAATCCGGGCAGACCCCCAACCCCGATCGAAGAAGCCTGGACTTGGTTGATCGTAATCCACGCCGCTCCAATGGCGGAGCCGATCATCGCGGAAATAAACGGATATCGATAGCGAATATTGATCCCAAACATGGCAGGTTCGGTGATTCCCAGATAAGCGGAAATGGCGGATGTAATGGACATGCCTTTCAGCTTTTCATCTTTCGATACAAACATCATAGCTAAAGCGGATGAACCTTGAGCGATGTTGGACAAAGCCAGAATCGGCCATAAGAAAGTGAAGCCCGTATTTGCAATTAGCTGGATATCTACCGCTAGGAACGTATGGTGCATTCCCGTCACAACAAGCAAGGCATACAATGCCCCGTAGACTAACCCGCCAATGAGAGCAAAATGCTCAAACACGGAAACTAACCCTGTGGTAATCGCATTACCGGTGGAAAAGGTCAGCGGTCCGATTAGCATAAAAGATAAAAATCCCGTTATTAGTAATGTGATGGGTGCTACGATGAGCAGCTTGAAGGCATCCGGAACTCGCTTATTCAAGAACAATTCCACTCGAGCTAAAACATACGAGGATAATAACACCGGCAATACTTGCCCCTGATATCCGATCTTTGCTATTTCCATACCAAACAAATTCCAGTAAGGCACGGTTCCCTTCGCGACAGCCTCACCATAACTCCAGGCATTGAGCAGCGCCGGATGGATTAGCATTAAGCCAAGGACAATACCGAGCAGCTCGCTTCCGCCGAACCGCTTGACGGCTGACCATCCGATTAAGCCAGGCAAGAACACAAAAGATGTATTAGCGATCAAATTGATAATATCTGCAAAGTCTTTCCATTGTGTATAAACATCAATCAGGGCTTTATCATCAAAAAAGATTCCCTTGCCGGTCATAATATTATTGATACCCATCAGCAAACCGGCGGTCACTATAGCCGGTAAAATGGGTATAAAAATATCGCCCAATATTTTTACGGCACGCTGCAGCGGATTTAACTTTTGTTCCGCCGATGTTTTGATATCTTCCTTCGTTGCCTGCTGCAAGCCGGTCTCTTCTAAAAATAAAGCGTACACTTTATTCACGAGACCCGGACCGATGACGACTTGAAATTGGCCGTTAGCGGAGAAAATCCCTTTTACGACCTCCATTTGTTCCAACGCGGATTTATCCGCTTTCCCTTCATCATGTAAAGCAAGTCTCAACCTAGTAACGCAGTGGGTTGCAGCAGCAATATTATCTTTGCCGCCAAGAGCTTCTACAAGATCGCGTACCATAGGCTTCGTTACGTCCATTTTCTTCCCTCCCAAGAAAGCGGTTTCGTTATTTACCCTTTCATTCTAACTTGTATAAACAAGTTCGTCAACACTTGTTTATACAAGTTGAAAAAAGAGGACCTCAACAAAAGAGATCCTCTCCACTATTATCTTCTGCGGGAGAAATCGGAAAACTCAAATCGGTCCGGCCTATGTCGGGATTCCGTATATTCAAACGGTGTACCGTCATGCAGATGAACCAAATTTTTCACCACAGCGACCACATCATAATATTTCAAATCCAAATGCTCCTTATCCTTGGCTGTAGCCAGCTCAACATGGATCACGCGATTAGCGAATCCTACTTTGGCATTTAATTGCTCTTCAATGTATTCATAAACGGAATTCTCGGCAATTTCTTCAGTCAAGCCAACCACAACGTCTGTTAAAAAGTAGTTGACATCGAGTATTACCCGTTCACCATTCAGGTGGCGAATGCGGTACATATGGTACGCATGTTTTCCCACAGGTAAGTTTGTTTTTTGGGATAAGGCCTCATCAATTTCGACTACCGTAAAGTGTGCGACCGTAGTAGAAAATTTTTGGCCACTGCTCTCGCTCGCCTCTTTAAAACTCACCAGCCGGCCAACCGAAAAGGTGATCAGGTCGTTATTAAGAACAAACACGCCTTTGCCATGCATACTATTGACCAACCCTTCTTCAGCCAATAAATCTAGAGCCTTGCGAATCGTGCCTCTGCTGCTATTATAAATTTTACAAAGTTCGTTTTCCGACGGAAGCTTGTCGCCTACTTGGTATGTACCCATTATGATCCGATTTTTTAAGTCCTCATAAATGTCCGTATATCTTGTTCTCATTCATTCCTCCATGCAGGGGGCATTATCGTTAATTTCATTAGCTTTGCTTCATTATATAATAAGAAATAAAAAGAAATAAAAAAAGGGCGAATCTCCATGGATCACCCTTTTGAATTTATTCGCCTTTCATCTTTAACTCGGAAGCCGAGAGGCAGCATCCTTTCAGGAGTTCACTTAATTAACCGCCTAGAGCCAGTAAACTATGACTAGGTAATTTCCTCCCCATCTTTTCTTGAATAAATCGGGCCGTACCAAGTAATTGATCATAATCAATCCCCGTCTGTATCCCCATGCCATGGAGCATATAAAGCAAATCATCCGTAGCTAGATTTCCGGATGCCCCAGGAGCATAAGGGCAACCCCCTAGTCCCCCAATCGAGCTATCGAATGTCGTGATTCCCATGTCTAGGGACGCCAGAACATTAGCCATGGCCGTACCGCGGGTATCATGAAAATGCATCGCCAAACGGTCGGCAGGGAACCGTTTAAGCAGGACTTCCAGTACTTCCTGAACCTGCCTCGGATTGGCCACCCCGATCGTATCACCAAGAGATAATTCTCTGATGCCCATATCAAACAAAGCCTCCGAAACGCTAATGACTTCTTCCACTCGGACAGATCCTTTATAGGGACAGCCAAAAACGGTTGATAGGTATCCGCGAACCGTTTTTCCCGCCGCCAGCGATTCTTCGGCCACTTCTCTTAAAACCGAAAAGGTCTGGTTAATAGACTTGTTAATATTCTTCTGATTATGGGTATCACTTGCGGACATAAAAATGGATACTTCGTCGACATGGGCTTCAAGGGCTCGTTCTAATCCTTTCGGATTGGGAACAAGCGCGGCATACACCACCCCAGGTACACGTTCAATGCGTTTTGCCACCTCTCCTGCATCGGCGAGTGCAGGTATCCATTTCGGATTGACGAAGGACGTAATTTCAATATATTTCATCCCGGTATGAGAAAGCTGATTAATCCAGGCAATCTTATCTTCCGTAGGAACGAAAAAGGATTCGTTTTGCAGACCGTCGCGTGGTCCCACTTCATTAATTTTGGCGTTTCCCTTAAGCAAAACATTCACTTCCAAAATCCCTCCCTCAAACTCCTATCTCTTGAAAAAGGGGCTGGACTAAAGCCCCAACAGCTTTGCCATCATAAAGGCAGAACCGTAGAAAACCATAAACTGGACTCCGGAACCCATACCCAGAACTCGATTTAACAATCCGCCTACTGCTGCCATAATAAAGGTCAGCATAATTCCCACGAGCTGCGCCTCATAAAAAGCGAGCAGACAAACCAATCCAATGAACATCCCCACAATCGCTTCTTGGCTTATATTCTTCATGACAAAAACCGTTGCTTTACGCGCATAGTTCATGGAGAATGGGTAAGCAATTAAAGTAGCGATCAATAATCCTATTGCTCCATAGAAGAAGAAGTCCCAAGGCGTTAACATATTATGAAGGTTGTTCACTGGTTCGCTGCTAAATACAGGGGGAGCATTAAATAATGGCGAAGCCGGCCCTAAAGCAACTGGACTTAAGGGAATCCCAAATGCCAATAATGGGATAATAGCCTCCGCAATATAGGTTGATTCCGTCACGCCGTTCATAACCGTAAGGCTTGTCGTTGATTTTTTGTAGACTCCTTTGGTTCTGGATCCAACGATCTCCCCCATTAAGGAAGTCATCCCCACCGGACTGAAGGCAAAGGTCAAGGAAGATACAAAGGATGACCCAGAAGCGAACAAGGCTTGTCTGCCGGTTAGAACGCGGAAAGGATTGGGAAAATATCCGGACCAGGATTTGACTTCAGGTGCTAAATGGTATTCCTTTGGTTTGGATCTCAAGACGCTTTTTCGTGCGCTGGAGGATAACGAAATGAGTAAATCCGTAAACATCGGACCAATCGCGATCCCTAAAAAGAAGCTAATGCTCAGATGCTTATCAAGAACACTAAAGCTGAATGTATCTAAGCTCTTGATAAAGAAGGCAAAAGGAATAATCATGAGGACACTGACCCATTTTCCTTTTGAAAAATAGGCGATCAATACGGCAGCAAAGGTAAAAATGATGCCTGATGAAGCTTTAAAAAAGTCAGCAAATTGCCCAAGGAATTGGCCGAATAAAACGGCAGTGGGAAGAGCGATAAAGGCTCCGATAATTCCCCCCGCAACCATTTTTCTCAAAGCGATGTGAGGTACGCCTAATCTTCGCAACGCAGAGGCATGATCGATTAATGGCACAGCCATCGTATCCCCCGGTACCCCCATTAAAGCGGTGGGTATCGCATGCGTTAAATGCTTGGATAAAACGGCAGCCATAAAGAAGGCAAAAACAGCGGCAGGCGGCGCGCCTAACAAAATCACAATCAATAGGATCGGCACCATGATGGCGGTTTCATCTGTTCCCGAAACCAAACCTATCAAGGTAAAAATAACAGCGCCAGCAATCGCCAGCAAAATGGAAATGACGAGAACGCTCATGGATCATTTAACCTCCTTTACGAAATTTTTCAGTATCCCCAGCTCTTCCATTTCCTTTCGGGTTACAGGATCATTGATGATATTTTCCATCTCTTCCTGAGCATCTAATTGCAAATCCCGATAGGCCTCAAGAATTCCTTCGGACGTCCCTTCGGATTCATTTAAAATCCGATTCGGTTTAAATAAGCGGGAGCATATAACAAGAGCTAGCACGCTTCCTGCGATCCCCAACAGCAAAGAATAAGAATTAATCATTTTTTCTGATGAAATCAAAGGGAATACTCTTTTCCCGATAAAGAATCCGCCTAAGCTAAAGAAAAGACTAATTAATACGGAGTAGAGAATATTAGCCGGCAAGACTGTATCGCCTAATATTTCAAGATATTCTTCGTCTTTTACTTCATCAACTCTCTCTGGATAGGTTTGTTTCGGAGAATCCAGGCGATTCTCCGAAACAGCGGCTTTAGTTGGCATTAGCAACCCCCATTTCTACTTGTTTCGTGATCTCTAAAATGCGGTCATAGCGAACATCCTTTTCACGAATGGCTTGTTCCACAATTTTGTCGATATCGCTTTCATTTGCACCCGCCATCATGGCCAGATTCCGTGCATGCAATGCCATATGGCCTTTTTGAATGCCTTCTGCAGCCAAGGCACGCAATGCACCTAAATTTTGCGACAGACCAACGGCAGCTATACACCCCGCTAGTTCTTCCGCCGTCTGAATATCCATGATTTTTAAAGCCGCACGGGCAGTGGGATGGGATTTGGTTGCCCCGCCAATAATCCCTACGGCCATGGGAAGTTCAATCGATCCTACAAGATTTCCTTGATTATTTATTTCCCATTTCGTTAATGAACGATATCGGCCTGTAACCGAAGCATATGCGTGAGCCCCTGCCTCCACAGCTCGCGTATCATTTCCTGTTGCCAATACCACTGCTGAGATTCCATTCATGATTCCTTTGTTATGCGTGGCTGCACGGTAAGGATCAAAATCAGCAAATTCATAAGCATTGATAATATCTTTAACCACTTCCAGCCCTCCCAAGTCATCGGCGGAAAAAACAGCTCGGGCACGAACCAGTCTGCGGTCTGCCAAGTTAGAAATAATTCTTAAAACGACACGTCCGGAAGTGATCTTCTCCACTAACGGCGCAACCGCTTCCGCCATTGTATTCACGGCATTGGCTCCCATGGCATCTCTTGTGTCTACCAAAAGATGGATGATCAGCATGGACTGGTTGGTTGTTTTTAGAACATTCACTTCAATGTCTATGGCACCGCCGCCTAATGAAACAAGGGTAGGATCCTTTGCATTGCATAATTCAAGAATGGCCGATTTATTCTCATAAACGCGAGCCATCGCGGCATAAGGATCCGCAATATCTACAACCTGAATCTGACCGCGCATAATAGAGCCGCTTTGCGAAGTGAAAAAACCTCCCAAGTTATAAGCCGTTCTTGCCATATTGCTAGCGGCAGCAACTACGGAAGCTTCTTCCGTTGCCATAGGGATTAGTCGATCTTTCCCATTCACTTTAAAATTGGTAGAGACTCCCAAAGGGATGGGCATAAAACCAATATTATTCTCGATCATTGCGTTTGAAATTTTAGTAGGGAAAGGCGTTGAGCCCACGATCAACTGTTTTTCCTCTTCACTCAAATTCCTTTCTTTGGCGACCAAGTTAAGACGTTCCTCTAAAGACAGACGGTAAAATCCTGAAATTCGACTGGATGTCATGATGTTACTCCTTTTTGTGATAAATTTTTTCGCTTTACCAAGTTTTAAATATCTTGAAACGCTTTCAGTAATCAACCACCCCTCGCTTTTGTTTCCTTTAATTCAACCTTGTTGAATAGAATTATACTATATTTCCATGGGGGATGTAAACAGAAAAATTCAAACTTGTTTCTCATTTCAAATAGTGTAGGGGAAATTCCAAATGGAGGGATATAAACCGTACCTATTTTGCTAGATACGGTTTTTTAATCAATCTGAGGTTTGAACGAATACGGTTAATACTTTAGCTTCTTGATCGGTACATGGCAAAAAAGCATGGGGTTTGGAACCATTAAAGTAAGCGCTGTCCCCTTCTTGCAAAAGGTATGAATCACCTTCATAGCTTAGGTAGATGGCACCGGACAATATATAGATAAACTCATCTTCAGAATGCGTAAACGGGGCTGTGATTTCAGAATCCGGGGGAACCGTAACCACGACAGGCTCGATTTTGCTGAATTGTGCACGATTGGCAAGCCTTTCGTATAGATATCCCATTTCCTTGCTTCCCACTTTGGTAGTTCGACTTTTACCAAGCGATAAAACCAAGTCCTGCTGGTTATCCTCTTCTAAAAACCATGACAGGGGCGTTCCTAGATTGTTCGCGATTTTAGATAAGGTGGCGACAGCAGAACCCGTTTGACCGTTCTCAATCTTTGAAAGAAGACTTTTCGTAAACCCACATTTATCGGCTAATTCCTGTTGTGTCAACCCTTTGTTTAGTCTGGCCTCTTTTATTCGCTTTCCAATTTTCTTTATATCGATAGCAAACACCTTCTTCCTTTTTATTGTTTAATTATACTATTGGTTAGTGAATCAATTCAACAATGTTGAATATTACTCCACAAACACATATAACAATCCGAGATTGGCAATGCTGAAAAAGCACATGGAAAGATCATACTTTCCATTGACAAAAAGCCGGATTCCTGTAGGCTGAAAAGGAACATCCGGCGCGAATAACTTTCATTGTTAACTTTTGCCATATAAAGGTTAATGCGGTTTTAAGTTGGGATTGGCCCAATCGATAAGGCTAGACACATCATTTCGAGGTCTCACCTTGATCATTAAACCATCTGGTTTTAAAGTTAATGTCTGCTTAATTATTAACTGGTAGTCAGTGTGATCAATCAAGTCGAAGTATTTGAGTACCATCCCTAATACAAGTGTTGCTTCATGGAGAGCGAATTGTTGCCCAATGCATGAACGCTTTCCGTGCCCAAACGGTTTATAGGCATGATGCGGAACCTTTCTCCGGTCTTCAAACCGTTCGGGCCGGAATTCTTCTACATCCTCCCCCCACACCTGGGTATCTCTGTGCAGCTGAGGGAGCAAGACCATAACTCGTTGTCCCTTTTTAATAGAATACTTTTCTCCAAGGAGCGTATCCTCTTTTGCATAAAGCGAGAAAGCCGGCGCCGTGGGCCACAATCGCAAAGCTTCATTAAGTACCATGCGAATATACTTGAGTTCAACCACTTGATTATAGGTTGGCGTCGGATCCAGTAAAACCCGGTCAACCTCATCATAAGCTTTTTTGAGCTTGTCCCTGTTTTTCAATAAAAAATAGATGGCAAAAGAAAGCAGCCCGCTGGTTGTCTCATGCCCCGCAATTAAAAAGGTAATGATTTGAAATCGAATATTTTCATCGTCAAGAACCTCCCCTGTTTCTGGATCCTTATTGCCCAGCATATGGGAGAGGAGATCTTCCGCATCGGAATCTGTACTTTCTTTCCGCTTCGAAATGATCTTGTCCACAAGCGAAAACATGGTCTCAATATCTTGCTTATACTGCCGTTTGGTGAGGATCATCAATTTGTCTTGAATCGGCAACCGCTGAAGCTGTATCATCGCTTCATTTAGTGCGCGAACCATACTGATAATAAAGGGATGAGGCTGATCCCGATCAAAACTGTTAAATCGGTAATTGAATCCACATAAACCGATGGTATCCAAAGTAAGCCTAGTCATATCTTCAGGTACCTCCACGATTCCTTCAGGTCCAACCCCTGCCCATTTTTGCATGAGCTGCACAGCGATATCCACCATCATAGGATGATATCCTTTCATCGCACGCTGAGAAAAGCTCGGCAGCAGGATATTATGGGCTTTGCGCCAATTGGGCTCGTGCGTTTCAGCCGTGAATAATCCATCTCCCGCAAAGGCTCGAACGTTTTTTAAAGCACCGCCAATACTTTTGTCAAATCGGGATTCATCACAAACTTCCTTTACATATTCATGGCCGGATACTACGACCACACTTCCTCCCGGTCTTTCTAAGCGAAAAATGGGCCCCTGCTCGTCCGCAAGCTTCATTAATGACAGGATCGGCTCCGTTGAATTGATGAGAGGAAGATTGCCGAGTGGTCCATATGTTTTAGGTTTAGGAATAAGGTTAACTGAGTCCAACACGCTCTCTCCCTTTAGCCATTTAATCCAGTTCATTCTTTGCGTAGTTTGTGATTTTCAGAGTAAGGGTATGCAAAAAGCGGAGACCAGATGAGCTCTCATGATAGCAAATATTCTTTTAAAGCCGTTTCGTCTAAAACTTGAATATGCCGATAGGCTAGTGAAATCCACCCGTGCTCTTCAAATCTTTTTAATTCTTTTGTTGTTGTGACTCTGGCAATCCCAATCAGTTCAGCTAATTCTTGATGGGTGTAATCAATCGAATACCTTGCATCTGATTCTTTATCTTTAAAATAAGTTCCGAGCTGGACTAATAGATGCGCTACTTTTTTATCAGCTGACAAGAAAGCCATACTGTAAACTTGAATGGAAAGAAGACGAATGGTTTGGGACATTAAGTTCAAAAGTTCGGCAATTAAGCTGGGATGCTGTGTTAGGTAAGGCAGCAAACTTTGCATATCAACCGAAAGCAGTTCTACATCGGTCATCGCGCTTGCGGATGTGGCTCTTGGGGTGTGGCTGAAATAAGACGCATCCCCGAATATTTGACCGGCTCCTAGTATTTTGACGGTTAGTTCATTCCCATTTACGGCGGTAAAAAACAGACGCACCCTCCCTGATTTAAGCAAATAAAAAGTATCAGCCTCATCATCTTGTATATAGATGATTTCGTTTTTTCGGTAGTGTTGTTGGTTTCCGATTTTTTCCATGGCACTATATAAATTGGATTCTTTTGGTACAGCTTTTAGTCTAATTATTTGATTCAAATTCCCCATCTCCTTATTTAGATTGTAACGTAGATTACAATCTTTTGGGATGTAAAATGCTACTATTAAGAAAAGTTCTATTGAACCTATTCGAAGAGGATGGTGGGGTATTGAAATGAGGAATATGACCGTACTTGGAGCAGGGATTATGGGGCATGGTGTCGCTCAATTATTTGCCCAAGCAGGAAAAAATGTGCGCATTCAAGCTAGAACCGAGGAATCACTGGATAAAGCAAGAGAACTCATTACAAACAGCCTGAAGATTATGGTTGAAAAAGAAATGCTGACTGAAAGAGATATGGAGCAGGCATTAGCTCGTATCACATATACAACAAATTTATATGAAGCACTAGAAAATGCTGATTTCGTTCTTGAATCGATTCCGGAAGTTCTTGAGCTAAAATTGGAAACGTATGAGATCATTGAAAGCGTTGTCTCTGACAAAACGATTATTTCGTCTAATACCTCTACCTTTCCGTTAAAAGAATTAACTCAAAGAGCAAAGAATCCGGAAAGATTTATCATTACTCACTTTTTTAACCCGCCACAGCTTGTCCCGCTAGTGGAAATCGTTAAAGTCGATCACACGGATGAAAACGTCATCCAAGTAACTCATGACTTAATGAAAGAAATCGGGAGATCACCCGTCGTACTGCAAAAAGAAGTTCCAGGCTTTATCGTGAACCGAATTCAAGTAGCTATGCTTCGTGAAGCGTTTCATTTAATGGAAATGGGAGTGGCTACTGCAGAAGATATCGATACCGTTATGAAAGGAAGCATGGGCTTTAAATGGGCTTTCTGCGGACCGATGGAAAGTCAAGATTTAGCAGGCCTGCAAACAACGAAATATATGGTGGAGAACTTATTGCCTGAACTTTCAGATGCAAAAGAGCCTCCTGCCTTTTTGGCAAAAATGGTGGAGGATAATCAGCTCGGCATTCGAACGGGAAAAGGATTCTACACTTATGAAGATAATCAAGCAGCAGAAAAAATACGTAAACGCGATGACGATTTTCTCGAACTGCTAAAATTGCAGAACAGAGAAAAGAAAACCCTGTCACCAGCCCAATAAGAAATGTTAAAAAAGCTATGATCGATCATAGCTTTTTTAACTGTTGGTATATTATTCACTCACTTTTTTTCCATAACTGCGAAGTAGTTTTCTTCAGTATCCGCAAAATTGAATACTCGACCAGAAGGCATAGTTACAATTTCTCCGACTGTGACATTTTTATTTGATAAGTTGTTATGTAATGTATCAAGATTATCTGTGAAAAACAGTAAAGACGGTGTACCGAGATTTAATTCAGGCTCCACTTTAGCAATAAATTCTTTATTGTGGAGTATAATACTTGTTTCAGCTTCCTTTGTCGGAGCAATTTCAATCCATCTCATTCCTTCACCGTTATCTTCTTCAGCAAGCACACTAAACCCTACTTTTTCAGTCCAAAATCCCACTGCCTCATCTTGGTTCTTTACATACACCATGACTTGACCCAATTTATTAATCATTATAATCACTCCTTTTTAGAATATAGTCAAAATTATACCACTCTTCAATCTATTTTGTTGCATAATTTTGTAAATAATTATCGTCATGGAATTTTACTAGCCACCGTCTTGGATGAGCAATCCTGCCTTTTAGTTAAAAAAAGAAGCAGCGGTGGCACACTGCTTCCTAGAGTTAAATTGTATCCCCGTTTGTTTTAATTACGTCTTGATACCAATAAAAACTTTTCTTCTTGATGCGTCTTAAATCTCGCTCGTCAGTTTCGTCACGATTGATATAGACAAATCCATACCGTTTTTGGTAACCATTTAACCAACTAAGTAAATCCGTAAATGACCAACTGCAGTAACCCATCAAATCAACACCGTCATTTATAGCTTGTTTACATTGCTCAAGATGGGATTGGAGATATTCAATCCTATAATCGTCGTTAACCGCATCATTAGACTCTAGAACATCAAACTCGCCAAGACCATTTTCCGTGATGAAAACGGGGAGTTGATATCTGCTGGTAATGCGTCGCAGTCCTACCCGTAAACCTATGGGATCAATAGCCCAATCCCAATTTGAAGTTTCTAGGTTTGGATTACGCTTGGTCTTATATAATCCCGGTATTCCTGTTTCTTCCCCGCTGCCTTTTTTTCCAGTCCGATTGAATCTCCCCTCTTCCACCCCATCAACTGGATTAAATTCGTAGGTGATGGTTTGATAATAATTGACACCTACAAAATCTGGCCTTCCTCTTTGAAGCAATTCAAGGTCACCTTCCTGTAGGGTAGGTGCGAGTCCTTGTTCCAATAGATACTGGTATGGAATTTCCGGATATTTTCCCCAACAGTAAACATCAAGCCACCAGTTGTTCGTAAATTCCTCGGCATTTTCAAAAGCCAATATATCCTTTGGATCACAGGTTAGAGGATACGCTGGGGAGTAAGCAAAGCTGGGTCCAATTTTCCCATTCGGTACATACTTCCTAAACGATTCAATCGCTTTTGCATTGGCTAAGAAAGCAATATGATTCGCTTCATAAAATCTTTTTCGGTCTTTTACCCCCGGCGGGTGCATCGCTGTGATAAAACCATGATTGGTGTTATAGTTTTGTTCATTTAAGGATACCCAGTATTTCACGCGGTCCCCGAACCGCTGATATAGCGTGATGCAATAGTTATTGAAGTCCTCAATAATTTGCCTGGATTCCCATGCCCCGTATTCCTCCATTAAAGAGTAGGGAACATCCCAATGGTATAGCGTTAACACGGGCTCAATATGATGGGCTAATAACTCATTGATAAGATGATCATAAAACTGTAACCCCGCCTCATTCACTTCGCCCTTTCCTTTTGGGTAGATTCTGGGCCAACTAACGGAAAATCGATAGGCCTTTAAACCCATTTCCGCCATTAAAGCAATATCTTCTTTATAACGGTGGTAATGATCTACCGCTACATCGCCATTTGATCCCTTAAATGTTTTACCGGGTATTTTAGTAAACACATCCCAGACGGAAGGTCCCTTGCCATCCTCATCCCAAGCCCCTTCTATCTGATAGGCTGCTGATGCGGATCCCCATAGGAAATTTGCCGGAAACGACTTTAACTCTTTATGTATCACACTCTTCACTCCTATTTTTGACTTATTCCTGCACCCACATGGGAAGATAAATTTGAAAGGCAAACAGGATACTCAAGGTTAACCCTATGATCATTAAAAAGCTGTAAACAAGGAGATCCTTACGTTTTTTTTTGTTTCGTATCAGCCGAGGAATATCCCAGGAAGCAAGCAGGAGGAACAGGATTAGAATCAGAATGACCTTCATTATCATTTTTTGAACTCCTTTTCTTCCCAGAGCGGCGATTTGTTCGTCAAGCCTGTACGGAGGACGGTTACATCAGTGGTGATCGTCACTTTCAGCCTTGGAAATTCCTGATCCCACCGTTCTTTAAACTTGTTTTCCCACTCTTTCGGATAGGCTCGCTCCACTTCCCTTCCAAATCCAAAAATGTCCGATTTAAATTTTCTTTGGGCTTTATCTAGTGCAGACTGGATTCGATTTTGAATATCCTCTTCCAATGTTTGCTCCACAATTTGAATGGCTTTCGGATTCGATAAATCCAGTTTCGAACTGTTCTCATACAGATCGGCATCAGCCCTTACTTTAACTTGGATTTTCAACTGGTCATCCTTTAGGATCGGCTTGATTTTTGTATTTGTCCGAAAGAATTGTACACTTACCTTTCCATTTCCTTTATCCTCTGGCATCGGTACCGTGATCACACCCGCATTGATCTCATTGCGGAGCCAAAGTACACCTCTTGATTCGTGGACGTTCATCCATCCGATGAGTTGATCCTTCTTGAATATCCCTGCCCCGTTGATAGTAAGGTTGGTTTCCTCTTTACCCGGAGATTCCCGTTTGGCGGATTCTTCCCCGACGGTTACGTTCGAGGGCATCAATGCGATTTCCGAAGCCATCGGCTCCACCCCCTCTGCCATAAGCATATCAACAAAATCCCTGACATTTGACATAGGCCCAATTTGCAGTTCGACTTCTTCTCTTATGATTTCGGCGGGGATTTTTTCAAATTTGGGGCTAAATTTTACAATCTTCAAAGCTTCCCCTCTTGTCAATATAATGTAATTGCGCATTCGGACCTCACGATACCGGGTGAAGAAATCCAATACCGGCGAAATTCCGCTGCGAGCCAACGGTTCCCCAATGACAATGATATTGCTGTGCGAAAAGAAAATTTTTCTCGGCAGTTTCTGTTGGAGGTTCCGATAAGCATCCATAATCGTCTCTCCCTTTTCCGAAACGATCCATACCGCCTGGCTTCCGATGCCTTGGCCTCCGCCTCCTCCTCCGCCCCCTTGGCCAGCCGGACCCAGCAATCGAGGAATCGCCAATTGCAGCGCTACCCGAATTTTATCATTCTCCACCTTATCGATTCCTACTGCGGTCACAACCGCCAAGTCATTGATCTCCGTCCGGCTCCAACAGCCGGAAAGAAACGGCATCACCAGCAGGATCAGAACAAAAACATGTCGCATTTTCATCTTCCAATACCCTTCCCTGAAAAATCCTACTCCCTGCGATTGGGCAACCGGGGGCGCAATGATGGAGACATTCGCTGCGGATTTCTTTTGGCCGCCTCTTCCGGGCGATTGACCATATTCCACCATGGCATCCGAACCAGCACATCCTTCAGGTCACCGAAATGCATAGGGGCCATAGGGGACAGATAAGGCCTGCCGAACGACCGAAGGCGGCACATATGGCTTAAAATAAACAAGAGACCTAATAATATTCCGTATAATCCCAGTATCGCAGCGAGAATCATCATGGGAAAACGAAGCATTCGAATGGTGATCGCCTGATTGAAGCTCGGCATGATAAAAGAAGCGATTCCGGTGATCGACACAACAATCACCATCGGGGCGGAAACAATGCCGGCCTCCACGGCGGCCTGACCGATCACCAAAGCTCCGACAATACTTACCGCCTGTCCGACCGGCCTTGGCAGGCGCACCCCCGCTTCCCGCAATCCTTCAAAGGAAATTTCCATCAGTAAGGCTTCGACAATCGCGGGAAAGGGAACCGTTTCCCGCGAGGCTGCGATGCTGAATAACAGGGTAGTCGGAACCATTTCCTGATGAAACGTCAATAAGGCAATGTAGAGAGATGGGAACAGCAATGCAATCACCACAAATAAAAAGCGGATCCAACGGATTGCCGTCGTCATCATAAAACGTCCATAATAATCTTCACTCGCCTGCAGCATTTCATAAAAGGTAACCGGAACAATCAGGGCAAAAGGGGTGTTATCGATGATAATCCCTACTTTCCCTTCCAATAAATTGCCGACCACTTTATCCGGCCGTTCCGTATACTGAACTTGGGGAAAAACGGAATAGGGATTGTCTTCAATAAGCTCTTCGATATATCCGCTTTCGAGTATGGCATCGATGTCAATCCGGCCGATTCTTTCGCGGACTTCCGCTACCACGGATTCATCCGCAATCCCATCCAAGTACGTAATAGCGAGGTCGGTTTTCGATAACCGCCCGACCTTCATGGATTCCATTTTGAGAGTAGGTGTCTTCAGCCTCCTGCGGATGAGACTTGTATTGGTCCGCAAGCTTTCCGTAAATCCCTCCCTGGGACCGCGGATCACAGCTTCCGTTGCCGGTTCTTCCACCGAGCGGGACTCCCATTCTTTTGCACTAATGAATAAGGCTTGGCCTATGCCGTCCAGGATCAAAGCCGTGTCCCCGGATAACACCCGATCCGTCACCTCTTGAAAATCCCCCCCGCTGCTTACCTGGGCAGCGGAAATCACGCGGTTCCGCAGAAAATGCTCCAATTCCTCAAAGCGAAGCAGGGTTGGGGACACGGGATTTTTCCCATATTCGAGCAAAGGCTTGATGACATCGTCGTCAATCAATTTCATATTGACGAGACCATCCAAAAAAACAATCATCCCTTTCTGCCGGTCACCTAATTGAAAATCCCTATACACAATATCGGAAGAGCGATCAAAGATCGTTTTCAATTGTTCTGCATTCCGCAAAAGATTCGTGCTCAGCCTTTCACTTTCCAAACGTTCTATCTTGGTATTGGGGGGGTGATCCAATCCATTTTTGCGCTCTCGTCTAGAGGTCACTAAACTTTTCAACCGGCCTAGTATTCCTTTTTTCATGCCGCGTGCCCCTTTCCATAAGCCTTTGCGTTTCTTCTCGCTGCCTTCTCATGGCCAAGCCCAAAAAGTTTCGTTAACATCAATAAAAGGCTTATCTCCTTTTTCTGAAGGAAGGAAAAAATAGCGTATTGATAAGGGAACCTGCCAATACAATGAGCGTTACGATCATGTAGACCGCTCCCATTACTGCTATTACCAATTCTAAGGGGGTGAAGGTATAAGAATGGATATTCACCGCGAGTTTTGAAGAAAAATCTGATAAATAATAGTAAAAACACCATCCGATGAAAGAGATGAGCACAATGGCAAACCCTACACCACGAAAAGTCTTCATCCTCTCTCCTCCAGCGTTGAAATGAATCTATATATTGTTATCATTTTCCAATTCAATGTTATTCATGCTCAGAAATAGATTCATTGAGCTCCATTACATCCTTCATTTGCTTTCGTTTAGAAAAGAAAAGCCTCGATAATAATGGTAGGTATAAACACAAGTTGGATGCTTGGAGAGCGAGGAATGATTAAGGTTTCCGCTTGCTCCCTTTTAAGCATAGATGAGAGGGGAAGGAATTTGGAAAAAATAGGGTTAAGACAGCTCTTTCTTGTTATGTTGGCTTTCGAAGTTGGAAGCGCGATCATCTTCTCTTTAGGGGCAGAAGCCAAACAGAACGCTTGGTTTGCCGTCTTAGTCGGCATGGGGTTTGGCTTGGTTTTGGTTTCCGTCTTCACCAAATTATCCGGGTATTATCCAGGCCATTCATTCATTGAAATCATTCAAAATATTTTTGGCAGGCTGATTGGATTTCCATTGAGTATCACATATATCCTTTATTTTACATCCCAAGCGGCGAGGATTAGCCGGGACTTCACGGAACTGATTATTTCCACCATTTTAGTAGGAACTCCTGCTCTGGTTATCATATCCAGCTTTGTAGCCGTCATTATTTATACTCTCCGCGGGGGGATTGAAGTTTTCGGAAGGATGGCAGAGATGGTGTTTCCGGTTGTTATGGTCGTATTCCTAGCCACCTGGATCATCGTTTGCGCTTCAGGAGTTGTCGATCCGACACAGCTTTCGCCTGTACTTGGAGGAGAATTATCAAGCATATGGCAGGATGCATTTCCTATTCTCACCTCCCTTCCATTTGGGGAATTGATTGCGTTTACTATGGTTTGGACGGGGATCAAGGATAACAGGAAGCTTAAAACGGTAGGGAGAGCTGTTGTTCTTTCAGGTGGAATTTTATTATCCCTTAATATTGCAGGAATGATATCTGTTCTTGGGTCTCCTTTATACAGCAGGCTCAATTACCCCCTCCTGGCAACCGTTCGGATGGCTTCTGTAGCGGATTTTCTTGAACGGATCGATGCCGTGGTTATCCTGCTCATGGTAGCGGGGGGATTTTTTAAAGTAGGTGTATATCTATATGCCGCTGCGGTTGGAACAGCCCACTTATTTCAACTGCAAAGCTATCGTTCTGTTCTGGTTCCGCTTGGTACCATTATTGTCACCCTTGGACTGATCATGGCTAGAAATGTTGTGGAACACAATGTCATAGGATTGGAATTTCTCATGACCTATGGACATCTTCCCTTGCAATTTGTAATACCCGCTTTATTGCTGATAATTGCCTATTTTCATGAAAAGAGACGTGCTTCGTAACCGCCCGCTACTCCGATTGCTTTTGAAAGGGTGCCGATTAAAAGATTTGACTGTGCCAGTCCCCCTTCCCTTCTCATCCCCCTTTTTTAGGTACACATAGAAGTTTAAAAAATGAGTTTTATAAGTTAAACTATAATTACTAAATTGTTAAGCGCTTAAATAATAGCTTGTATATTTCCAGCCTTAACGGGTACGGAGGAAAAAATGAAGGTCACCATTTATGATGTAGCGAGGGAAGCAGGGGTTTCCATAGCCACGGTATCCAATTTAATAAACAACAAGGGCCATGTAGGTGAGAAAACCAAAAAGCATGTTTTGGAAGTCATGGAACGGCTGAACTATCAACCTAATTTTTTAGCTTCTGCTTTGATGGGAAAACAAACGTATACACTAGGGTTGGTTTTGCCTGATATCTCTAATCCTTATTACGGTCAACTCGCAAAAGCCATTGAAAGTAAAGCGATTGAATTAGGGTACAGCGTTATCCTGTGCAGTACGTATCATGAGAATGATCGAATCCAAAAATACATTTCTCTTCTCCAGCAAAAGAAAGTAGATGGAATCATGATCGGAACAGGGGAAAGCGACAGCATAATGGATCAGTTAAATAAATTAGACATTCCCATCGCTCTGGTCGGCAGAGACATCCCCTCCCTTTCCGTGACCTCCGTTCTAGTTGATGATTTTGTCGGAGGGTATTTAGCAACGAAACATCTGGTAGAGCTAGGACATGAAAAAATTGCGATTATAACCGAAAATTTTAAAGTCGTAAACACCAGCGAAAGACTTAGGGGATATAAGTTTGCGTTAGAGGAAGCAGGCATACTTTTTTGTGACCAGTTATTGAAAACCTGCGATTTTACGGTAGAGGATGGGAAGGCCAAGGCAACAGAGCTTCTGCTAAACTCATCCATCCGTCCAAGTGCCATTTTTGCCTGCAATGATCTTTTAGCGATTGGGGTTATTCAGGCGGTGAAAGAGCTGGGTTTACGTGTTCCTGCAGATTTATCCGTAGTCGGTTTTGACAATATCATGTTTGCTGCCTACACGGATCCTGCCTTGACGACCGTGTCCCAGCCCATCGATCAAATAGGGATGAAAGCCGTAGACTTGCTTGTGGATGAAATCAATAAAAAAGAAGAGATCAAGCAACGAGTAACGTTCCGGCCCCAGTTGGTGGTTAGGCAATCTGCAACGCGTATTTAACTTAATTGCCGAGAAGTCCCCCACTTAAAAAAGTCGGTACTAATTCTTACCGACTTTTTTTAGCCCTATTCCCCACATGGTTGGCAGCTCTTGTTTATTCCACAAAACAATCAAAACGGCAGCCAGCAATCCCATCAACCCTACAAAATAAAATCCTGCCGCTATTCCCAGCACTGAATTCAACAGTCCGGCAAGAAAAGGTCCAACAAACATTCCGACCGCATATAGCGCCTGATAAACCCCCATCGCTGTCGCTCTTTTTTCATGGGGAATCGATTCAATGGCAATCCCTAGTAGCAGCGGAAAAAGCAGTCCTAGGGAAAATCCATTGAAGCCTTGAAAGATACATAGCCAGACTCTTGTATCGGCAAACGGAGTAGCTAATGTAAATAATGCACTGAGTATAAACGCTATCACCAGAGAGTTCCATTTGCCGAATATCGGAACAAGCACCCAGCCCATAAAAAGCGTAGCAATGGCATGGGGAATCATGAATGAAAACACGATCAAGGTCAGATCACTGGCCTGAAGCCCAATACCTAAGGCATAGGTAGGGATGAATCCAAACATCGTTGTAAAGATGATACTATGAGCCAAAATCGATAATAATGAAACCTTCAATAACAACGGATCCTTTAAAACAGGTGCGAGATCTTTCCATTGTATTGGGGACCTCATAATTCCCTCTTTAGGCTCAAAAATAAAGAAGGCAAGTACCATACCCATTAGGGCGATCATCCCGCCCATCCAAAATGGGGTTTTCCATCCCCATTCATCCACAAGATATCCGCTTAAACTCATGCCTAGCAATTGCGCCAACACGACGATAAATGAAATATCTCCCATGGCGCGATGAACGTCCCGTTCTGAAAAGTAACTGGCATATAATACAGTAAAAGCAACCCAGGTAGCTGCAGCAATACCCGCAAGAGCGCGAGAGACAAGCACCCAGCCCAGACTGTCTGTCAAGGCAAAGGTCAAGCAGCTGGACACACTCGTTAGCATTCCGAAGATGATGAACGGTCTTCTACATTTTACAAGATCCGAGAAGATGCCGAGAGGAAGGCGAAATAAAAATTGCATAAGACCATAGCTGCCCAAGACCACACCGATAAAGGTATAGCTCCCTCCCTTGGATTCAGCATAGGGGGATAAAATGGGAACGTAGAGAAAATGCGAAAACCAAAGGATGAAGGAAACGACTAAAAAGATAGATCTATTTCTAGCGGAAGTACCCAATTGAAATCAGCTCCATTTTACGTATGAGAAAAGAGTACCAAGCCGCAACCTGGTACCCTTCCTGATAAACTCTTTATTCCATCCGCTATCGAAGTAACTCGCTTTTAATTCGATCGAGGTTGTAACGGCAGGATTCATCAGCTCTTTCTTCCT